>NZ_JALAAC010000006.1:0-206699 GCF_037546855.1 Vibrio sp. 1-Bac 57
AGTCGGTTATTTTTTTAAATTCATTCGCTAATCGGTGATCTATTTCAAAGCCAAAAGCAATCCATCCTAATGTTTTAGCACCAACAGTTACGGGTGATAAACTCAGTTGATAAAGTGCATTGTCAATCATATAAAGATGGGCGGCTTGCCCAGCACCAAGCCACTCATTAAAACGAAAAATAGTGTCTCGCTCCGCGCCTTGTCGAATTTTATCTTTTCCATTGATGAAGTATCGTTGTAGTTGGCCATTGATAATGCCTTCTGCAGTGATTGTCATGGCTAAATCAGCATCAATACGCTTTCTATGATTATTTAAAGCAAACAATAAACTGCGCGTATCCTCGTTAAACACTTCCTTCAAGCCATAATCTTTAGCGACAGTTTCGGCAAACGTTGATAGGTAAGTCAATCTGCGATCAAATAACTCAGTAAAAATTGTTTTTGCAGTGGTTAAACGGTTATTGATTTCTGCTGCTTCTTGATTTTTCTTACCGCTGTAAAGGGTCCAAAAAGCGATCGATTGAACCATTAATAGTAGGATGACAAAAAATAAAAATATTTTATTCTGTAAACTTTTCATGCATTAACTTCTTCTATTTTCTGCGGCTAGTAATCGGAAATAAAATCAAAATCATCACTTGTTTGCACGGGGATATCATCCATCGCTTTTTGTAGCGTAAATGTGGTGATCTCTGCACTTAATAGTTCTTTTTCTACTATCATGCGATTATTTTCAGCACGCATTTGTGGGTGCCAAATCACCACTCTGTACTTTCCTAATTCAGTTAATGTAAAACTCGCCACTCCTTGCTCATCAGTTTTAGCAAAATATGGTGTATCAACAACTAAAAGGTAACCACTCATCCAATCATGGATATTACATCCCATAGCAATTTCAGCTGCGTGA
This sequence comes from Vibrio sp. 1-Bac 57, assembly GCF_037546855.1. Classification (NCBI taxonomy): domain Bacteria; kingdom Pseudomonadati; phylum Pseudomonadota; class Gammaproteobacteria; order Vibrionales; family Vibrionaceae; genus Vibrio; species Vibrio sp. 1-Bac 57. The sequence goes on from NZ_JALAAC010000006.1 coordinate 908, forward strand.
TCAAAATGTGCTGATGAATCAGTCTCACCGGCGCGAATTTTAAAAGAAAATTTGTTTTCACTATCGGCTGAATAAATATGATGGGTAATATCATCTTTATTCACAAAGTTAACCTTATCGGATTTTTGGCTAACACTGATATAGGGAATAAAAGATTTGCTATGTTGGCTAATTTCAAGCGTCTTATTCTGCTGTGGAACAACCTGATTTGCTAACGGTTCAAGATATACCACCATATTAGCCAAAGGTTGATTCTTTACGTTATTTACTTGGACTTGAACACACGTTGGATCTTCTTTTGTGCAAGCTTGTACTGAGGTCGATGCAAACGTAAAGATAAGCGCTGAAAAAATAGGTAAACCGAAACGTAAAAATGAAAAACGAATAACGAAAAAGCGAAAGAATAAAGAATGTTTCAACATCAGCTCCTGAAGGTAAAATACAAATAAGTGTTGAGTGTAGTCCAGTTTTATCTGTCTTGAATATTTTGAATCTAAAATATTTTTATCAGGCTGATTACTCAAAATTAGGTACTAATGTTAATTTATCTGAATCTAGCTCAATACAAAAGCTTTTCATCCTATTTAACTTGTCATACTTTGCTGTATTTCATGCTTTGCAGCTAATGCAATATTTATAAACGGATTAACCGTCGCGCAGCTATTATTTTTTTATATTGAATTTGCACCGGAATTTTAGTGTTTACAAAGCATAATTTTTTCATCGAACAAGCCGAGTGCTTCATCGCGATTAAAAATAATAAACTGTTCATTTTGTAGCTACGATAATTGAATGTTTTGTTTATTTGCCAGTTGATGACTTTGATTAACATTTGAACAAAAAGGTCTCAATTACAACAATCAAAAAGATAATAATCGCTAGCTCACATTGTGATCTACTCAGTGCATGGAACTCGTGCCTGAAAGAGCCTATTCAAGTAAGATGTGAGTAGGATCTTTCAGGCACAAGGATATGTTAATGTTACACAGAAAAGTAAATATTGGTATTGTAGGTATCGGTAATATGGGCATGGCCCATGCTGCTACGCTGGGTAAAATGCCTACCGCAAATATTACCGCTATCTGTGCTTTACAAAAAAATAAAGCCGATATATTCGCTAAAAAAATAAATGCTAAGGCTTACTACGATGTGGATGAAATGATAAATTCTGGCGATATTGAAGCAATTATCATCGCAACTCCACATTACGAGCACACCACAATCACAATAAAAGCTTTCGTAGCAGGCCTTCATGTCTTGACTGAAAAGCCTATTGCAGTTCATAAAGCTGATGCCCTAAAAATGATTACCGCACATAACCTGCGACCAGATCTTCGTTTTGCAGCAATGTTCAACCAGAGAACAAAGCCTGCCCACCTAGCAATAAAAAAAATAATCGAAGATGGAGGGCTTGGCGAAATTCGTCGAATTAACTGGACCATTACGGACTGGTTTAGAACTGAACACTATTACAATTCCGGTGGCTGGCGAGGCACATGGCAAGGAGAAGGAGGAGGTGTTCTCCTTAATCAATGCCCTCACCAGCTTGACCTTTTTCAATGGTTTTTTGGCCTCCCCATCAAGGTGAGAGCATTCTGCCAAATTGGTCAATACCACCAGATTGAAGTTGAAGATAACGTAACTGCTTACTGTGAATTTAAAAATGGTGCTACAGGTATATTTATTGCTTCAACAGGAGAAGCGCCGGGAACAAATCGACTAGAGGTAACAGGAGAATTAGGAAAATTTGTCTTAGAAGACGATAAGCTCACTTTTACCCGTAATCAGCAAGAAATGTCAATATTTAGTAAGCAAGCAAAGCAAAGGTTTTCAAAGCCTGAAGTACAGAAGATAGATGTTGAAATTAAAGAGCAGAAAACGCAGGAGCATCAAGTCATTTTAGAGAACTTCTGTGATTGTATTCTCGATAAAGAATTAACCCTTATCGCACCAGCTGAAGAAGGTGTTAAATCAGTTGAACTAGCTAATGCGATGATTTTTTCATCTTTTAAAGAGATGACCGTTGAAATGCCACTTGATGGGGCTGCATACGAAGAACTGTTAAATAATAAAATCAAACACTCAACACTTTTAAAATCGAGTAAAAAAAGTACCTAACCAGTCCCAGGTACTTATTATCGGTCACCATTTTATGATGGTGACTAAGGAGACCGATAATAACTATCAATATTGAAACTTAACCAGCAAAAAATCATTTATTCATTTTAAACTGACTTGAGATAATATGCTTTCCTGATTTTAATTTAGTTAATAAAAAAGGAACTGCACTGCGAGGAAAAGATGCATCACTATTAACTCGCGTAGTGACATGTATAGATTTTAGATGTTTATCTAAGCTTTTTATTACTGAAGTGCCATTACTGCCTTTAACAGCTATTTCTGAAGCCTCATTATTTTGGGTATGATTTCCTGCATTCATTATCAGCTCTTCTTGATACCACTTACCAACAGCAAAACCACTTTCTACGATCCAAACATCCTCATCACTAGCAAATGAATGGGTTCTGATGCACTGACCATTTACGCCAACATCAATGGTTGTAAATATATTTATTTTACCCGTTGACCACGTTATATTGAGCCTAGCTCCCTCGATACTCACATCAAGATTCTTTTGTCGCATCTGCCAATTACAACCACCATCGAAACTCAGCGCTAAAATATTATCGCCGAAGCTCAATTTCTCTGAATACAATAAAGCATTACAGTCCATTCCACCGAAGGTTGAATAAGCAAATTTATTATATTTATCTAGCTGAAAACCAGGATGAACGGCAGCCCCATAGTGAATAATTGAGTTGCCATCAACACGTTGAGCAATGGTTTTGTTTGCTGGCATCGCTTGTATTTCCGCCAGATATTCAATAGCTTCTTCTTTACTTGTCCAAAATTCAGCATCATCAGCAAGCATTAAAGGTAAAAATGCTTTCATTGCCCAATACGGTGATGTGGGTGAGTTATAGACTTCACACATTTGTAGATTCGGGTAGCTATAACCACGCGTAAGAATGCCGCTCTCGGTAAAAATTGGTTTATCTTTCCAACTGCGTAGATGCCTTGCCCAAAGTCCTTTAATTTGGCCTAGAGTGAATACCGTATTATCGCTAATGGCGTAAGCAGCCCAAAAACCACAACAGGCAAAACGATAAGTTAATGAACGTCCCTGCACTAAGGTATCGCCATTGTCTGCAAACCAGTAACTAAATGGAATTGCAAACGCATCTGCTCTTGCTTTGAAAAGTTTAGCGAGTTGATCATTTTTGTGATCGAATTTTGTTGCATAAATGAGACTGTAATAATGTAAAGCAAAACCACCATAGTGATCAATTGCTTCAATATCGCCATCACCATACCAACCATCACCTAGGTACCAGTTTATTATTTTACCTAAGAATTTCTGTTCTAATTTCAAGTCAACTAGATCTTCTCGACCCACTGTTTTAAGAGCATGTTGAATGATTAAAGTAAAAAAGAGCCAATTATTATGCGATGTTTCTTTATATTGAATACTGGCTAACCAAATCGCTAAGTTCTCTTGCTGTGCTTTATTTAACGGTTGCCAAGCTTGTTCTGGTAATAGAGCGATAAAAAAACCAATTGCGGCCATTTCTACACTACGTTGGTCAACATCATGTAAAATACCCCAGTATCCATTTGAGCTAGGGTCTGTGCCCTGTATGATCAGTTGACGCATTAATCCCCAGTGTTCAAAATTGCCACCACCTAGCTGTAAAGGCACTAACCCCCATAATGGGCGAGCAACACCTTCCAGTGAACTTGCGACCATGTCAAAACAAGCTCCGCCTTCATCAAAATCAATCAGTGAACCTTGCTTCTCATAAAATGGAATCAATGGTTCAAATAAATCTTTCACTAGCTGCTGAAAATCAGCTTTATTAACCATAGGGTTGTCAGAGAATAATGAATACTTCATTTTAAATCCTTCGCTAGTTGTTGAATGTCAATTTTATTAACTATAGTGTTGCCAGAGAATAACGAGTACTTCATCAATTCATCCTTTTAATTTATTAAGCCAAAGAATCGAGGTAAACCTAGACTAATAATTGGAAGGTAGGTGACTAATAACAACCCGATAAATTGTACTAAGAAAATGGGGAGAAGAGGTTTAATTACATTGGTAATTTTTTCACCGCTAATACCACATGAGACAAATAATACTGTACCAACAGGTGGAGTTACGATGCCCATTGATAGGTTATAAATCATGATCACGCCAAAATGTACTGGATCCACACCTAACCCAGTCACGACAGGGTATAAAATAGGCGTAAAAATAAGCTGTGCTGGTGCCATATCCATAAATACACCAACCAGTAATAGAGTGATATTAATAACCAATAAAATGACATATTTGTTATCACTCACTGCAATTAGCATATCACCTACCACCTCCGGAATACTAGCGAAGGTCATTGACCAGCTCATCAAGCTAGAGCAAGCAATCAAGAATAAGATCACAGCGCTACTTAAAGCAGAATCATAAAGCGTTTTAATTAAGCCTTTGATAGTCAGTGTTCTATAACAAATCGCTAGCAATAGGCTATATACTACGGCAATACCAGAAGCTTCAATGGCAGTAAACATCCCGCCAATAATTCCTCCTATAACAACAAAAACAAGGAACATACTTGGTAATGCGCGCCAAATAATGTTGGCAATATCACCTAATGCGTAGTGTGTCGTATCTACTGGATAGTTATTTTTTTTAGCAAAATGATAAGCCACCAACATAACACTCGCACCAATAATAAGCCCTGGAAAATAACCTGCTAAGAATAAGGCAGCAATTGATGCATCCCCTCCAGTGATCATAGAGTAAACAATAAAGGCACCCGCTGGTGGAATAAGCATTCCTGCAATAGATGAACTTGCATTAACGGCTGTTGAGAAAGGCATGTCATATTTCTTTTCTCTGGCCATTGGCGTTATTATTCCACCAATAGCTGTAGAGGCTGCTATAGCAGAACCAGATAGTGACCCAAACATCATATTTGCGACAATATTCGTTTGCCAAAGGCTGCCAGGAATTCCTTTACCAATTAACATAGCAAAAATTATGAGTCGCTTTGCAATGCCTCCTTGATTCATAATATTCCCCGCAAGAATGAAAAAAGGCAGAGCTAAAAAGCCAAAACTATCTAAACCACTGAATAATTTCTCACTGGTGGTGCCAATGAGATTGACAAAGTCAATTTGTAGAAATAACGTAAATATGCCCGAAAATGCTAAACCAACAGCAATTGATGTTCCCATTAGAAGGAAAAATATAAATGAAACAAACAACATAAAGAAAGAAATTATTTCAATGTTGTCATAAAGATATGTATCAAAGCTATCTAAGCCTTTTACATAGGTAAATCCAAAGAATATGAAAATCGACAACGCTATATAGATTGCTAATATAACCCCTTGTTTAGGGTTTTTACTGATATCTTGACATATTTTATAGAGTTGACTTCCGGCAATTATTAGACCGCTAATAATGAAAACACTTTGTACAAAACCCAAAGGTATTTGCATGGTTGGGGTTAACATACTGAAGTTTTTTGATGATGCAACATACCCTCCCCAAGTCATCACAGCACCAAGTAACACATACATGTAGAGATTAAATAGATTCATTTTATGGCGTGTCGATGACGTCACATGATCCAGCAATAACGGCAGGCTGAGATGTGTTGATTTAATAAAACACAATGCAGCACCTAGGATCCCTAGCCAAATTAGCGAAAATCGTAGTAACTCTTCAGACATTGCACTAGGAGAATTAAAAACATATCGAACCAACACTTGATAAACAATGAGAATACTCATGATAGCAAGTAATGATACGAGCACTGTTTTTAAAAATTTTTCCAAAGCTTGGTTAAAAGACCAAGGCTTGCATTCGATGACTTTTGGTGTTGTTGAATTTAACTGATTCATGCGAATATCCTAATATGCAATATACGATTACCAAAAAACTAAAGAGCTGTTCAATCTAGTTAAGTGGGCCCCTTAACTGCGTGGTGAACTTTAAATGCAGAATGCTCTCTCCCACGCTCACGCCCTGCCAGTGCAGAAATGACCCATACAACATCTGATTTATTCATTAAATTAATTGGTATAAAATAGTGAAACTGACAAGAAGTATCTTGCCAGTTAAAGCCTAACGTCCTTGTATTTTAAATATAGTTTCCAACAATTTAGATTTAACAGGATCAGCAAGCGCGCTGTCATACATAGGTTGCATACGTTTGATAAGTGGTTCTTTATCAATAACCGTATATTGAACACCTAATTTAGATTCTGCTAACGCTTCAGATTTTTCAATCTGCTTCGCTACTGCGCTGAAAGACTCTTTACTGGTTTTTAAGAATTCTTCTTTCACTATTTTCATATCTTCAGCACTGACTGATTTAGTGAATTTTTCACTGGAAACAAGAAAGTCTGTCAATCTAGTATGCTCAGTACGTAGTGCATATTTTGATACTTCACCAAACTTCACTTCCCACAGACCAGCTAAACCACCTTCTGCCCCATCAATAATCCCTTGCTGAAGCGCAGGATAAACTTCACCAAAGTCCATTGGTGTCGGTACAGCCCCTAAGTTTCGAACCAAAGTCATATAGGTTTCACTAGGAGAAGTTCTAAGTTTAAGCCCCTCTAAGTCTTTCAATGATGAAGTCGGTTTAGTTGTATAAATACTTCTAAAGCCATTACTGAGGAACCCGAATAAGTAAACATTTTTAGCTGCAATTGAATCTTCAATAATTTTTGCAACTTCAGGATTCAACATTGTACTTTTGTATTCATCTAAACTACGGAATACATAAGGTAGATTCACAGCTGTAATTTCAGGAGCTAAATTTTCTAAGGTAGCACTATTAACTAATCCTAAGTCAATTACACCACTTTGCACTTGTTGTAAGTATTGAGCTTGCCCGCCTAAAGTACCATTCCAAAAGAAACGTATTTTAACTCGCCCTTCGGTACGATCTTTAATATTTTCGCCCATTGCAGTTAGCAAAGTACCAGCGGCATCTTTACTAGGAATATTTGTCGCAAATTTGTAAGTTTTTGCTTGTAAGTTGGTTGTAGCCATCACTAAAGCGCTTACAAGTAATAGTTTTAATTTAAGACCTTTCATACATCACCTTTCCTTATTTTATTTGTTGTTTACCAAAAAAACTTGGTATGTCCAATTGATCGTAAAGTTGCTTCAAAATAGTAATAATCTCCATAAGGAAGCATTGCATTTGCCAAATTAGGCAAGTTTCGTTGTATCGAATGAGGTACTGAAGATGCTGAATTAGAAAGCAAACCTTGTGCTCCCTCTTGTTGCGTCAAGTCATAATTTTGATGCAATGCTAATAACATTTGAGTTGCAATTCTTTGATAGTATTCAGCTTTATCTTTTTGACCACGTTTACTAAAATATTCAGACAAAATATAAAGGCCTGCGGAAGTAAGAGATCCTGCGGAAGTATCTTTAAATTGAGTTTCATGTTCAGGCAGTAAATAGTCCCAAATAGGCACCATGTCGTCAGTAATCTTGTCTAGCATATATTCAGTCAGCTTTTCGCTTAATTCTGCATAACGATGATCCCCCGTCATAATAGCCATTTGTGCAAAACCGTGTATTGCCCAACCTTGGCCTCGACTCCAGCATGATTCATCACTGTATCCTTGATGTGTACAGCCTCTTAGGGGTTTATTGGTAACAGGATCGAAGTCAAAAGTATGGTAAGTGCTAAAATCATCACGTACTAAATACTTAAGTGATGTTTCAGCTTGTCCAATAGCGACTTGTTTAAATGACTCAATATTAGTTTCTTCGTAAGCCCAAAGTAATAAGGGTAAATTTTGCATACAGTCGATAATAATTTTACCCTGAACACTTTCAGCATGTGCTTTATCTTCTGCACCAGCAGTCCAAGCAACAATATATTCACCATTCCAGTTGTATCGACTCCTTAAAGCTTCTGCTGCTCTTAAACCCAATTCTCTAGCCTTTAAATTACCAGTCAATTTGTAATCAGCAACTGCTGAAAGGCTAAACTCGAAACCTAAATCATGGTTTAACCAAAGCGGTGTATTTAATATTTTTTGTAAATGTGCATTGCGCATACGAGCCATATTTTTTAGTTCTTGCTTGCCGGTAACCATATATGCAAGCCACAGCTCACCAGTCCAAAAAGAATCAGTCCAAAAGTATTCTTCAGGATATATCCATTGATGTGCATCTGCGCCTGCACCTATCATTGGATTTCTTAAACCAATAATGGGTGCGTTACGTTCAACACTATCAACAATATTTAATTTTATTTTTTCCAAGTCATTCATCATTTATTAAGCCTCACCTGTTCAAGAAACAACTCACGGTCATAAATTGAAACATTTCATAAAAAGAGTTCAAATCAACATCTAAATCACTTAACTCCCCCTTAACTTGCATGAAACATGGTATAGAGGAGTTAAAATAATTTCTGTGACTAAACTCACCCCGCTGAAACATTTATTATTATGAAACGTTTCAGTAATTAATGGATTATGTATTAAAAAGTGCTAGACTGCCTTCTAACGTTAACTCGGGTTGCACTATTTTGGTAAAATCTAAAATAAATTAAAAACAATTAAAACAAGGACTCAACCTTGAATAAGCAAGAAATAATTAAACGCAAACCTACTCTTGAGCAAATTGCAGAGTTATCTGGGGTATCAAAGGCAACAGTTTCTAGAGTGTTAAACGATAATCCTCTGGTGAAACCTGAAGTTATATCTCGAGTACAAAAAGTAATTCAACAAATAGGTTATGTAAAAAAAAGAAAAAGTGTTGATATATCATTACCGTTTAATAAGTTAACGGTTATCTGCGACGATTCCGCAGTGGCCTCTCATACTTTTTATGGAAACCTACTAAGTGAGTTAAAAATTGAAGCGAATAAGTTGTTTATTCAACTCGAAATGTCGATGTTTAATCAACTCACATCCTTAAACCAAGTCAGTCAAAAATTCAATGATACCGAAGCATTATTGGTTTTAGGTAACCCAAATAAAGATATCATTGATTTAGCAGCCCAAAACAGTACCCCTGTTATTATCATTAACGGCGTAGACCCCTATATGAAAACACAGAGTATTTCTCCAGATTATGAGTTTGGTGGGTTTATGGCAGCCGATTATTTTATTAAAAATGGTCATCGAAGTATAAAAATACTCACGGCCAACGACCGACACTCGACCTTCCAGCGAACGGATGGTTTTCTACGTGCGTTAACGATGTCAGGTATAGAATATAATAGAGCAGATACTGTTATCGATTTCATTGATTACATCGATAAAGTTAAATCTAGTAGAGGGTTGGCTGGTGAAGCATTAATCACTAATCCATCGGGAGATTTTGGCGCTCGAGAGATTTTACCCTTATTGATAAAAGAGAATGCTTTCGATCAGTGCACTGCAGTTTTCTGCATTTGTGACATGATCGCATTATCCCTAATAGAAGCCCTCTCAAGTGTTGGTATTCGCGTACCTGAAGATGTTTCTGTTATTGGTTTTGATAATTTAGGGATGGGCGCAATATCTAAACCACCACTGACAACAATCGCTACCGATTATAATAAAATTGCTCAAACAGCCTTACATAAACTGGTGACTAATGCCAATAGCGTAAATAAAACAACAACACGTTCTAGCGTATCCGTTGAGTTAATCGAACGAGGTTCAGTTGCTAATCTTTTATAATAATACGAATTAGTTTTATTTGCGTTGCCCTATCGGCTTCGCTTATTAACCAATCCCACATTGCAACAGAGAGTGGCCATTAACTCATATGGTCTGCTCTGATATCCAAGATCGAGCCTGATAAGCATTTTGAAGCAACATGGGATATACACGTCACCATGCAAGATGCAAAACCTTATTATCAAACCTATGATCGGGGTAATAAATGGGTGGGTGCTCCCCCTCATTATGAAAGCGATGACCTTGATGGAGGGTCAATTATTAGTCAAGGCATTGAGAACGTTGACTATAGTTATAGTCCTCAAGACTTTGCAGCTAATGCTATACCCATGCCACCTCAAGATGCTTTGTCAGGCGCAACACGAGTTAATGGTTACTCCCTTTTTGATTGTTGCAACGCAGGGCTGATTTTCGAGGTTGCGCCCCGAAGGGCAAGGCAACTTGTACCAATCTGCGTTGTTATAAAATCTCTATGTAGAATAACTATACTTCAATTTTATGCCTAGCATCTCGGTACAATTTGCCTTGCTGACTTTGCATCTTGAGGTAGCATGGGTATATGTTTACAAACGCATTAACCGTCGCGCTGTTATTATTTTTTTTTACATTGAATTTGCACCGGAATTTTAGTGCTTACATTGTCGAACGCAATAAAATACTCTCTCAGCAAGAATAATGATAAATAACCTGCCACTTAATTAGCGCATGTGAATGCGTCAATTTATTAATAAGAAAGCAGGCTTTGAGATTTACCGAATATTGCCTTTATGTCGTTTAGGCAAATAACTTATTAAGCTAAACCACCGTTGACACGAATGACTTGTGAGTTTATCCAATTACCATCTGGACCAACAATACTTGCAACTACGTTGGCGACTTCTTCTGGTGTACCAATGCGACCTAAAGGAGACATTTTTGCCATGCCATTAATTTGTTCTTCTGATTTGCCCGTGAAGAATAGCTCTGTACCGATTGGGCCTGGTGCTATCGCGTTCACAGTAATATTGCGGCCAGTTAGCTCGTTTGCGAGTACGTGTACCAACCCTTCTACTCCGGATTTTGAAGCGATATAAGGGCCATAAGCTGGAAATGATTTGGCAATCACACTGGTAGAGATTGCAATAATTCGTCCACCATCTGTTAAGTGTTGTGCGGCATAAGCAAGTACTAAGAAAGCACCACGTAAATTGGTTTGAATGGTTTTATCAAAATCAGCCAAGCCTTCTGGCGTTATTTTTGTCATGGTCATCATGCCTGCATTATGGATCACGACATCTAATTGTCCGTTAATTGCCATGCTCTCGTTAAATAAGCGTTTAACATCTTCGTCATTGGCGATATCAGCTTGTATAGCAACAGCTTGACCGCCCTTCGCTTGAATAATGCTGACCGTTTCCTGTGCACTCTCTTTGTTACCTGCATAATTTACAATCACGCTATAACCATCATTAGCTAAACGTTCTGCTATTGCGCGGCCAATGCCTCGCGATGCACCGGTTACTAAGGCAGTTCTGGTCGTATTAGTCATTACAGTTGTTCCTTATGGTTTATTGTTATTCAAGAAGAATGGGATGTTAATGCTTAAAGTTATTTAATATCGAATAAAGTAAATAGGTGCTCATATTCAGAAATATGCCCTAACATCCAATGGGAATGTTAAGGTTTACTATTGTCACCACCACCCATTTACCTTCAATCATTTGTTCTATTTTAATCCTAGCGGCACTGATTCCGATTAAGATATTCATCTCTTTATTAAATGAATCTCTATCAAATAGTGGCATCCACTCCTGCCCATCGTGTTGTAAAACAGCTTGCTTAATTTCAGCAAGGGTTACTTCAGGAAAGCAATCTAACGGGATGTTCTCAAAGTCAGGCAATTTAAATTGGTGTGTAGCGGAATTGTCGATCGTTAGCCAATCGCTAGTGCAATGCTTCCAATCCAATAAGTCTAAATGTGGGCCTTCATCTTGAATCGACATGCTTGTTTCGAGCTGTAAACTCGTTCTTATTTTATCGTTTTTATTAGCTACAATAATTAGGTTAGCGTTAGAAATTTGATCCTGTATTTCTAGGGGAATGGTAATACGATCTTTAAAAGGCTCGGCTAGATTAATCGCTTTGCTAATTGAAGTTGTTGCATTGGGAATGATATTGATTTCATTGATTGCCGCATTTAGCATGCTACTGAACAAGCATATTAAATAGATAACTATATGTTTCATTTGCTTTACTCCCAACATCAATTAAAAGTTACCAAGCCACTATAAACCTATCTACACGATTTTAAAATACGCTAACTATAGATCGCACGTTGATTAAATTTCTTCTTCAAAAAGCGCTTACTGATCATATTACTGACACACTTTTAGAAGACTAGCGCACAGATTTTATTATTCATTCACGACAAGTTGCAATGAGTTGTATAGGTTAACGTTTTGTTAATATTTAGCTATTAATTCAACAAACTAGCAGCAATATTTAGTAATCAATGCTCTCTTTTAAACTGTACTTTATTTAACACCTTAATTATTTAAATATTACTTTATTTAACAAAATGTTAACTCCGTTTTTAAGCTGCGCCTACCCGAAAAACGAACAGAAGCGTAGCTTGTTTAATCTGGCTAGGTGGCGTTTTATATTTTAATCAAGGATCAACAATGTCTGATATCAAATCAATACCACAAACTCACATCATCACTGCAGACTGCATTAGCAAACCAGGCACTGTTGATGTGGTTACTCGCTTTTTATTTAAACAAGGTTTTTATATTAATGAGATCCATTCATTTGTTGATACAACTGAAAATCGCTTTTTTATACGCGTAGAGTTTAGAGCAGAGACAGATAAGGTGTTTGACCGCGAAGACTTTTGTGAGCAGTTTCAACAACGAGCCAATGAATTTGATATGCAATGGCAATTAGCTTCTAGACCTTATAAATCAAAGGTAGTGATCATGGTTTCTAAGCATGACCACTGTTTAAATGACCTTTTATATCGTTACCGTACTGGTGACCTTAATATTGAAATTCCGGCGATTATATCAAACCATCCTGACTTAGAAGAACTAGCTAAATGGCATGGTATTCCTTATTACCACTTACCGATCTCTAAAGAGACAAAACCACAACAAGAAGCAAAGGTACTTAAAATCATTGAAGATAGTGACGCTGATTTAGTGGTATTAGCCCGTTATATGCAGGTGCTTTCCAGCGAAATGTCTAAAAAACTGTCCGGCAAAGCGATTAATATTCATCATTCATTATTACCCGGATTTAAAGGCGCAAAGCCTTATTACCAAGCCTATGACCGTGGTATTAAGTTGGTGGGAGCAACCGCCCATTACGTCAGTGATGACCTTGATGAAGGCCCTATCATTAGTCAATGTGTAGAAACCGTTGACCATAGTTATTACCCACAAGATTTGGCCGCTAAGGGCCGCGATATCGAGTGTTTAACTTTGTCACGCGCGGTACGTTGGCATATTGAACATCGTATTTTCTTGAATGGTAGTAAAACGGTGGTTTTTTCTAAGTAGCGATTTAAGGTTTATTAAAACTTAGGCGCGGGTTCGCTCGACGCGGCTGTTTCATCGTTATTTTCTTTGGTTTTTTGGCTCGTCTGCGCTCGTGGGGTCAGTTTTATCATTATTAGCTCTGGTTTCGCCCTGTCGGCGACACGTCTTTCTTTTATCATAAAAGAAAGGCGGCAAAGAAACTGACAGCGGAGCGTTTTCTGTTCCAATCTAAACCGGCATTTTATACGCACCATCTAAGGATGGCCGTCCATGGCCATTCTGACATTATCGCAAACGTCCTGTTTGCGATTACTAAAATGCCAGTTTAGCTTGGGAAAACTTTACGCTGGGTTTGTTCATCCACAGTGGGTGATGGTTTTGTTGTGGCGATATCGGGTAGCAATATCTAATTGTATGTAAAGTGATAATAAAAGGTTAACTATTTTAGAGTGAGGGAAATGAATATTACTAGGTGATGAATAATAAAAGATTTGGAACTTTGAAGTGGTAGTGATGAGTGAATGCTATAAATGGCTCTCAATATTCACAGTAAAGGGAATGAGAGCCAAATTATTGGTTTTAATCTAGCCTAGAAAGGCATTTTAAAGCCTGGCGGTAAATCCATACCACCTGTTAAACCACTCATTTTACTTTTGTTCACTTCTTCAACACGACGTACGGCATCGTTCATTGCTGCTGCAACTAAATCTTCAAGCATATCTTTATCGTCTTCTAGTAAGCTTGGGTCGATCTCAACCTTACGTACATTATGGTTACCTAATAATGTAATTTTTACTAAGCCAGCACCTGACTCACCAACAACTTCAGTATTGGCAATTTCAGCTTGTGCTTTTTTCATATTTTCTTGCATTTCTTGGGCTTTTTTCATTAAGTCGCCCATTCCGCCTTTACTAAACATAATTTCTCTCTTTTATAAGTTAAGGTTAATGTGTCCCGATTATAACGGCACTACACTATTTTCATAGACCTTTGCGGCATAATCTCGCACAAAGGTTTGTACAATTGGATCATTTTTAATCGATAGTTTGGCATTATCTAAATATTGCTGATATACGATTTGCTCTAATTCCATCGGTGTATTGCTGCCCGCTACATTGCCTGCTTCAATGGTAATACTAAATTGTTGGCCGTAATAATTACGCAGTTTTGCTTTTAAATCTTCACATAAACTTTGGTTATTTAGTAAGTGCTGCTGTGATTCATGCAATGATAGCTGAATATGTTGTTCGTTTTTTTGCATCACCGTACTCTTAGCTAATAGCTTTTCAAACCCTACCAACTGCATTGCTTTTATCGCTAAGAACCATTCATCGGTCATCTTGTCTTCGACATAATTCGCGATATCAATCTCAAGTGTTTGTAAATTATTGTTACCGACCAGTTCAACATCGGTGGCATTATTTTGCCCAATACTGAGTGCTGAAATATCATTATTGGCAATGACTTGAGGCACGCTCTGCTGAGGCTGCTCTGGTTGAATAGGTGCTTGCTTAACAGGCTTGTGTTGAAAAGGCTTAGGTTGAGCAGGGTTAGTCTGAACAGGTTGTGAAGAATTAGCATTCACAGGAGGTGCTATATTCTGAACTTCTGCAGCATGAGCAGTATGATTTTCTGCTGATGCAGGGTTACCTGAATAATTGCTTCGTGGCGCATATTCTTCGGGCATATTCGTTGCTTGTTGGTCAAAATAACCACCAGCATCATATTCGTTATAATCACCTTGCGGAGGTTGTTCTTGATAACTACTCAGCGGTGGTAATTCTTGCTCATTACTCACTTTGGCTTGTGGCTGTGATTTCGGTGCTGCTTCTATTTTCGCAGCACTGTCAGGCACTCTAGCTTTCGGCACATCTACACTTTGTTGAGGGACAGTTGGTGTTACTGGTGCGACAGACCGATCATGAATGTTCGATGACTGTTGTTCAGTTGCCGCTTCAGTCTTTTTTAATGCCTCTCTTTTCAAACGATGACTACGTAACATATTGCGTGATTGACTTGTGTCAGCCACTTTCGAAGTAACTGGTGCCGCTGCATGTTGCACTGCATTATTATCAGGGTTATTGTCTTGTGTTATAGGCTGATAATTTGGTGCTTGCTGAGGTTGTTCAGGGTTTGCATAGTACTTCTCAGCGGCTGCATTCGAGTATTGTTGATATTCTGCAGGCGAAGCTTGTTCTATAGGTTGCTCAGCAGAATGTTCAGTAACGATTTCTGAGGTTACTGCAGAAGTAGCCTGAGCTGGTATTGCTTGAACAGGTGTTTCTTGCACTGGCGTAACTGTAGTTTTGCTGTTGTCGGCAACATTAGGTTCATTATTATTAATTTCAACAGAACTAGATTTACCGATTTGAGGATCACTAAGATTAAGTTCAACAGGGCTAGGCTCTGAAGTAGGAACGACTGTTGGCTCTTGCGCAGTTTCAACAATAGGTGCGGCCACCATTGTAGGTGCTGGCTGAGACGATAAATGCTGTTCTGGTTCAGCTTTTGCGCTTGCTGTTGTATTTGTATTTGAGGCAGCAGGTAATTCAGGCTGATTTTGATTTACCTGTTCCAACATTGATTCATCAATATCAACATAATTGGCGGGTTTAAACGCCAACAAACGCATCACGGTCATCTCTAATGCGATTTTTCCATTTGGCGCATAGGCATAATCTTTAAAACCTTGCACTGCGATTTGATAGAAAAGTTGTACTTCTTCAGGGGTTAAACGTTCAGCTAGCAGTTGTACTGCACTTTTTTTGCTGACATTAGCATTAAGCTGTAATTGAATTAATGCTATTTGATGGCACAGACTCGCCAACTCTTGATGTAAGGCTGAGAAATCAGCCCCTAAATGCACAAACTCTTGAATTTTTTCAAATACTTTTTGGCTATTACCCGAAGCAATGAAATGCAGTAAATAATGTAAATGAGATTGGTCTATCGTACCTAACATTTTAAGTACGGCGGCATATTCAATATGTCCGGCACCAAATGCCAAGGCTTGATCCGTTAAACTCAATGCATCACGCATACTGCCATCAGCAGCTTTTGCAATAACACCTAATGCGGCTTGCTCAAAGGTTGCTTTTTCATGCTTTAATATTTCGGCTAATTGATGTTCTATCTGCTCAGGTAAAATCGCTTTTAAATGAAACTGTAGGCATCGTGATAATACCGTGATCGGTAATTTTTGCGGATCCGTCGTTGCGAGTAAAAATTTCACATACTCAGGCGGCTCTTCTAAGGTTTTTAATAATGCATTAAAACTATGCTTAGATAACATGTGCACTTCATCGATTAAATAAACCTTATAACGCCCTTGCGCCGGTTTATATTGCACGTTATCTAATAATTCACGGGTATCATCCACTTTAGTACGAGAAGCAGCATCGATTTCTAATAAATCAACAAATCGCCCTTGATCAATCGCTTGGCAATTCGCACACTTTCCACAGGGAGTTGCAGTAACCCCTACTTCACAGTTTAAGCTTTTTGCTAAAATACGAGCGATAGTTGTTTTACCAACACCACGCGTGCCACTGAATAAATAGGCATGGTGGACGCGATCTTGTACTAACCCATTTTCCAATGCGGTTAATACATGGGGTTGACCAATAACTTCTTTAAAAGTCTGTGGTCGCCACTTTCGTGCTAAAACTTGATAGCTCACTAATTATTCACCCGCGTATTCAATCAAAGAGAAAACAGGAATCGACATTGCTGATAATTTATCTTCACCATGTAAATCTGGTAAGGAAATAACAAAAGCAGCTTCAATCACTTCACCTCCTAGACGTTGAATTAATTTAACCGATGCTTCAGCAGTTCCGCCAGTGGCTAATAGATCATCTATCAATAATACTTTTTCGCCTTCTTTAATAGCATCTTTATGGATCTGCAAAGTATCGTTACCATATTCTAACTCATAGTGTTCTTCGATAGTTTCACGAGGTAGCTTGTTAGGTTTACGAACCGGTACAAACCCTGCCCCTAAAGCTGCGGCTAATGGTGCACCAAAAATAAAGCCACGCGCTTCCGTTCCGACTATTTTATCGATTTTTTGATGGTTGTAACGTGCTTTGAATAATTCAATCGTAGCAGCAAAAGCAGCACCATTTTCAATCAAGCTGGTAATGTCTCTGAAAGTAATACCTGGCAACGGATAATCGTCGATGCTTTTGATACTGTTTTTGATTAGTGCTAGTGATTCCGTGCTCATCTTTTATGTCCTGTCATTATCTAATGCCATAAGGGTAAATAGTTGCTTGCGGTTGTGCAAGTTGTGTTGGTCAAAAGTGCGTAACTATTTTCATTTATCGCCTGAAAAATAATCTGATTGGCTTGGTAATATAAATTGAATGCGAAAGTAATGCGGTGAATTTAAATATTTAACCATCGAGCCATACTGTGAACATAGAAGAAAGCTTGAAATATGGGGGTTATTTATAACAGTTTTAACCCGATCTTCTTCGTGGTTCATTGCTTTTCGCTTTTTATCTTAAAAACATAAAGCAACCACGAAGCTGCTGCGCTCCACAGAGAACACGAAGAAAAGCTAAATAATAAAAATAAAACAAGCATCAAGTGAATAAATATAAGTTTCAAATCCTTTTACATAATGATTTTGACCTAACCTTCTTCACCCTTCGTGCCTTCGTGGTTAATTGCTTTTTGCTTTTGATCTTAAAAACATAAAGCAACCACGAAGCCGCTGCGCTGCACAGAGAGCACGAAGAAAAGCTAAACAAACCCAAGTGAATAAATATAAGTTTCAAATGCTTTTACATAATGATTTTGACCTAACCTTCTTCACCCTTCGTGCCTTCGTGGTTCATTGCTTTTTGCTTGTAATCTTAAAAAACAAAGCAACCACGAAGCCGCTGCGCTTCACAGAGAGCACGAAGAAAAGCTAAACAAACCCAAGTGAATAAATATAAATTTCAAATGCTTTTACATAATGATTTTGACTTAACCTTCTTCACCCTTCGTACCTTCGTGGTTCATTGCTTTTTGCTTTTGATCTTAAAAACATAAAGCAACCACGAAGCCGCTGCGCTTCACAGAGAACACGAAGAAAAAGATAATATAAAACCTTAAAGGGATGGATAGTAAAGCGAGAATTTTTTATTTCTTAAAATATTTTGACCTAACCTTCTTCACCCTTCGTGCCTTCGTGGTTAACCGCTTTTCGCTTTTTATCTTAAAAACATAAAGCAACCACGAAGCCGCTGCACTTCACAGAGAGCACGAAGAAAAGCTAAGCAAACCCAAGTGAATAAATATAAGTTTCAAATGCTTTTACATAATGATTTTGACTTAACCTTCTCCACCCTTCGTGTCTTCGTGGTTCATTGCTTTTAGATTTTTATTGTAAAAACATAAACATTCTTTATAACGCTTTTTTAACCTACCCCTCTTCACCCTTCATACCTTCGTCGTTAATTGCTTTTGCTTAAATAAACAGAGCGGGTATAATCCTGCCTCCCTAATAAACTGAGATAAATAATGCATATAACGCTTGCCCCAATGGAAGGTGTGATGGATTTTCACATGCGCCAATTTTTAACCCAGATTGGAGGTATTGACCGTTGCGTGACTGAGTTTGTACGTGTTGTCGAACTACCCTTACCCTCTCGTGTATTTTATCGTTTATGCCCTGAATTACACAATGCGAGTCGTACCGAATCTGGTACACCTGTGCGCGTACAATTGCTTGGACAAGATCCCGCGTGTTTAGCTGAAAATGCTTTTCGAGCGATTAAGTTAGGCTCAGAGGGAATTGATTTAAACTTTGGTTGTCCTGCAAAAACAGTTAATAAAAGTCGCGGTGGCGCAGTGTTATTAAAAGACCCTGAAGCTTTACATCAAATAGTTAAAGCAGTGCGTGATGCCGTACCTAGTGAACATATTGTTAGTGCTAAAATTCGTTTGGGTTATGCGGATAAAAGCTTGGCGATTGAAAATGCGCAAGCGATTGCAGAAGCTGGAGCTAGCGAATTAGCGGTTCATGCCCGTACCAAAGAGGAAGGTTATAAACCACCTGCACATTGGCATTGGATAAAAAAGATTAAACAATCAATCGATATTCCAGTGGTGGCCAATGGCGATATCTTTAGTTTTGAGGATGCTCAGCGTTGTATTGAAATCAGTGGTTGTGACCATTTAATGATTGGCCGTGGCTCCCTAGCAGTCCCCAACCTTGCGAATGCGTTAAAAGGTACTGAATCTCCCTATTCTTGGTTACAAAATCTACAGGTAATGGAGCAATATTTTCAATGGCTACGCGAAATTGAAGATAAAGAAAAGTTCATGCCAAGCCGTATTAAACAGTGGTTGATGTTTATGAAGTTACAGCATCCACAAGCGGATCCTTTTTTACAATCAGTGCGTGCGCTCCGTCAGCCGAATGAAATGCTACTCGCCTTACAACAAGCTCAACAGATTGAATTAGCAATCTAAGTAGGCGTTTAACAGTGCACCTACTTGATTGATTGATTGATTAAAATAAATCACTACATCCAGTAAATTAGCCCTATTAATAACTATATCGATACCTATCTTCACATAAATTAATGATGTTTTAATCTAACTCGCAATAAATTTAAAAAAAGCATTTAAAATCAGTTCTATTTTGTCATTATTAGCCTACCCTTGTTGCAGTAAGAATAATTGTAGGCATTTTTAGCTTAGTCACATTTGCTTTACACTTCGCTAGCCTTGTGCCAAAGACATATAATAGGAATAATATGCCCTTACCCATTTTAATCTGTGATGATTCTGCACTAGCCAGGAAACAAATTGCTCGTTCATTGCCCAGAGATTGGGATATTACTGTCAATTTTGCTGAGAACGGTAAAATTGGCCTAGAAACTATTCGTCAAAAAAAGGGAGATATTGTATTTCTCGATTTGAATATGCCGATCATGGATGGTTACCAAGTATTAGAAGAGATTCAGCGCGATGATCTACCCGCGATAGTGATTGTTATCTCTGGAGATATTCAGCCAGAAGCACATCGTCGAGTAAAAGAGTTGGGCGCGATTGATTTCATAGAAAAACCTATCAACAATGCTAAGTTAATGGCAATTCTTGAACAATATGGCATTTATAAACCCGGTAGTCATCATTCACTTACAAGTCCTGAAAGCTTAGAAAAAGTCAGTATTCGAGATGTGTTACAAGAAGTCTCTAATATTGCAATGGGCCGAGCCGGTGACTTATTAGGCCGACTATTAGATGTTTTTATCTTATTACCTATTCCCAATGTAAACACCTTTGAAAGTAGCGAATTGCACATGGCGCTCACTAATATCGCAAAAGATAATACGGTGTCAGCAGTAACACAGGGGTTTATTAGCTCTGGTATCAGCGGTGAAGCGATTGTTATTTTTCATGATTCAAATTTTGATGATATGACGAAACTGCTCAAATATGAAAATATGATCAGTGATCATTTAGAATTGGAAGTAATGAACGATATTTCTAATATTCTGGTTGGTGCATTTTTGAATGGCTTAGCTGAGCAGTTAGATATTCACTTTAGTCAAGGTCAACCTAGCGTATTAGGGCAACATGGAAAAGTCGAAGATTTGATTAAAAGCCGCCAAAAGGATTGGCAAAAAACATTAACTATCGAAGTCAGCTACAGTATTCAAGATCACGACATCAAATGTGACCTGCTACTTTTATTCACAGAAGAATCGATTAAAGTCATTCAACATAAAATAGGATACCTCTTAGACCAATGAGTACAAATATAGCATTAAAAGATATCCATTGGCTTATTGATATGGTGCATAACATAGATGTAGGGCTGGCGATCATCGATAAAGACTTCAATGTCAAAGTATGGAATGGTTTTATGGAAAATCATTCTGGTTTATTAACTGCACACATGGTTGATAAAAAAATCACCGATGTGTTTACCAGTATTCCTGAAGACTGGTTACAACAAAAAGTGAACAGCGTTTGTTTATTAAAAAATAAAGCGTTTACTACCTGGGAACAACGTCCTTATTTATTTAAATTTAAAAGTTACCGACCGATCACCAGTAATGCTGAATTTATGTATCAAAATGTGACCTTTTTACCCTTAACCGACATAGTGGGTACAGTTACACAAATATGCATGATTATTTACGATGTAACCGACGTAGCATTAAATCGACAAGCGCTACAAGAGGCGAACTACAAGCTTGAACATTTGAGCCATACTGACGGATTAACACAACTGATTAATCAAAGTTATTGGCAAGAGAGATGTCAAGTTGAGTTTAAACGCCATCAGCGTGCACACCACAAAACATCCATGGTGACCTTAGATATCGATCATTTCAAAAAAATTAATGATACCTACGGGCATCCTTTTGGCGATCAAGTAATCAAAGGTGTGGCAGAAAGTCTGCGCCAAAATCAACGCGAACCGGATATTGTGGGTCGTGTCGGCGGTGAAGAGTTTTCACTTTTATTGGTTGATACTGACCTAGCGGGTGCAAAAGTTGTCGCTGAACGCATACGTGCGGCTATTGAAGCACTGCGCTTTGAATGTGATGGAAAAGAAGTCAAAGTCACCGTGAGTTTAGGTATTGCACAAATAACGGATAGTATTGAAGACTTCAAGGCTTGGGTTAAAATGGCTGATTTAGGCTTGTATTTGGCAAAAAATAATGGCCGAAACCAAGTAGGATTTAGTGTCCATTAATCCTATCGGGTAGATAATCTAGCTACAGTGATTAAATGACGGCATTTTAAAATTAATATTGAATGCCGTCATTTTTTATCTTGTTCAGAAGCATTATCGACATAGCTAAATCGGTACAACTAGTTGTTATTGATCGGTAGATAGTCCGTTCTATTAACCTGCAACCTTTCACTTCCTTGTATTACTTCTGAAGGTGATATACCAAATTTTTTCTTGAAGCTTTTACTAAAGTGAAATTGATCATAAAAGTTAAGCTCAATAGAAACCTGATTAACGTTATAGTTTTTCTTGTCCATTAAGAAAAAAGCGGTTTCCAACTTAGTATTTAAAAAATATTCTTTTGGTGATTGCTTGGTAAATTTTAGGAATAAGCGTCGTAAATGCTGTTCACTACACCCTGAAAATTCGGCCATTTCTTTGACTGTCCAATGGTCTGCTATTTTTAAATGAATATGAGAAATCACTTTTTGGACTAATAAAAATTGATGATCTTCAATTGGCTTAGTTTCAATTAAACATAACCATTCATATATAATTTTAGTTAAGGAAGCAACGGCAAGTTCTTTTAACTTTTGCCGTTTACTCAATAAATTAATGCTTATTTCATTAAACTCATTTTCTAATTTTTTTAATGTATCGAGTTGAATAATTTCTCCATAGGAGATCTCCATCACACCATTTGGAATGAACTCTATCCAAAAAAGATCCCATATCAATCCTTTGCAAAAATAATGCTTAATGGTCATTGGGTCTAAAAAAACAATAGATGCGCCTTTAAGTTCTAATATTTCGCCGTTATGCAGCTCAAGCTCGCCATAGCCTTGTTTAGTAAATACGGCAATGGTTGAACTTGCAATCAAAGGCAACCTTTTATCTTCAGGCCAACGCACCATGTATCCCTTATCCGCATAGGTATTCCATAATGCCAGTAGCGAAATACCACTCGATGTCACATTATCACCAATAATAATCGGCGTATCGTGAATAAGTTCGTTTTTTACATGCACCTTATTATTTAATCCATTCATTAATTTGTAATACCTGTGGAATATAGCCGTTATCTTAAAGACAGAATAAAAAATGTGATAACAAAACAAGTTATTAATGTGAGCTAAGGAGCAAACTATGCAAATCGTATATTTTATTTTACATGACGAATTTCAGCCCGCAGTAGCACCAAATTATGGAGAATTATTATGCTAACTATTTTATCGTTTATATTTTTTACTGGGTTGGTTGCGATCATCTCCTATTACAAAACAAAGGGTGAAAACTTATCCAGCTTAAAAGGTTATTTTCTCGCGGGAAGGAGCTTACCTTGGTATGTGATTGCAGGGTCACTTTTTTTAACCAATATCTCTGCAGAACAATTAGCAGGCCTTAACGCTAATGCATTTCGTAATGGCGCGAATGTAATGGCCTGGGAAGCCACCTCTGCACTGACCTTAATTGTGTTGGCGTTTATCTTTTTACCGCGCTTTTTAAAATCAGGCATTTCTACGATCCCACAGTTTCTTGAAATCCGTTATGGAAAGAAAATGCGTACCGTTGCATCTGCCATTTTTATCTATGCGATCGTTATTGGATTTTTACCTTTTGTTTTGTACGCAGGTGCTATCACCTTAGGTAAATTATTTGATATTAGTGGTGTATTAGGTATCTCTGATTACGCAACAACCTGGGTGATGGTAATCGCGATTGGTGTTGTAGGTGGTATTTATGCGGTATTTGGTGGGTTAAAAGCCGTGGCCATTTCCGACACTATTAATGGCATCGGATTATTAATTGCTGCTTTATTCGTGCCTATTATTGCTTTGTACCAATTAGGCTCAGGCGACTTTTCAAATGGTTTTAATATCTTACTAGTAGAAGCGCCAGAGCGTATGCAGGCGTTAGGTTTAACCGAAGATGCAAACATTCCATGGCACGGACTTATTTCAGGTGTGCTCATTATTAACCTTTTTTATTGGTGTACAAACCAAGCCATCGTACAACGTGCGCTAGCAGCAAAAACATTAGCGGAAGGTCAGAAAGGTGTACTCGCTGCGGCAGCTTTAAAAATACTAGGTGTTGTCATGTTGGTATTACCGGGCATCATTGCTTGGCATATGTATCAACGCGGTATGATCTCCATTCCAATGAAAGAAGTCGGTGGAATGGTAGTTAACTCTGATATGTCTTACCCGGTATTAGTAAGAGCAGTATTACCTACTTGGTTAACTGGATTCTTTGGCGCGGTTTTATTTGGTGCAGTATTAAGCTCATTCAATAGTGGCGTTAATAGTTTATCAACCCTGATCAGCCTTGATATTTACAAACAACTTATTAAACCAGCCGCAACAGAAATTGAAACGGTACGTATCGGTAAATTATTCGGTATTGCAACGATTGTAATTTGTATTGGTATTGCGCCATTTATCTCTACAGCGGAAAGTTTATATACTCTAATGCGAACCATTATGGCGGTCATCAATGTGCCTATCTTTGCCGTATTATTAATGGGAGTCATTTCTAAAAGAGCACCTGCTCTTGCCGGTTATGTAGGTTTGGTAACCGGTATGGTCTTCTTCTTTGTCAGTAAATTTATCCTTAATGGTGACTTTGGTTTATTCCAAGTTCACTGGTTAAATTTAGTAGGCATGAACTTAGTATTAATGTTAGCGGTTATGACTGCGATCCGCTACTGGAAACCAATGGATAAACCTTATATTCAGGTTGCAACCAATGAAGTTGAAGTAAATGAATGGAAGCATGCAAAACTTGCTAGTTGGATATTGATTTTTGCTTTCATTACACTTTACACGGTTTTCTCTCCACTAGGTTTAACTTCTGAAACAGGTTCATGGTTGAAAGTAGCCCTCACTATTTCAGGTAGTATGTTGCTGCTCTATTTTGTTTATAACAGCATCAAAAAAGTATTAGCCAATAAATCCACAGCGGATCCCATTAAGACTAAAAGCATCAATGCAGCATCATAGATAGAACAATAAAGGGGGCCATATTATCAGGCTCCCTTTTATCAATATAGAAGTAGGATTTCCCATGAAAAAACCAAATATAATTTTAATCATGACTGATACACAAGCCACTAACATGGTCGGTTGTTACAGTGGTAAAGCGCTGAATACAAATAATATAGACCAGCTTGCAAGTGAAGGTATTCAGTTTAACTCAGCTTATACGTGCTCACCGGTTTGTACGCCTGCTCGAGGCGGATTATTTACTGGTATATATTCCAATCAATCCGGCCCTTGGACAAATAATCTTGCACCGGGGTTAAATATTAGAAACATGGGCCATCATTTTAAACATGCAAATTATAAAACCTGTTATATCGGGAAATGGCATTTAGATGGCCACGATTACTTTGGAACGGGTGTTTGCCCGCCAGAATGGGATGAAGAGTTTTGGTATGAAGGTGCTAATTACTTGGCTGAATTAAGTGATAAAGAAATAGATCTGTGGCGCAATGGTCTTAATTCAGCAGCGGAATTAAGGGCTAATAATATCACCGCTGAATTTACTTGGGCTAACCGTATAAGCAATCGTGCTGTTGATTATATTAATCGTCGTGAACAGGAAAAAGACCAACCCTTTTTGATGGTACTTTCATACGATGAGCCACACCACCCTTTCACTTGCCCACCAGAATATGTTGATAAATATGAAAACTTTGCCTATGACTTAGGTAAAAAAGCCTTTGATACTTTAGAAAAAAAACCTATACATCATAAGCTGTGGAGTGATGCGATGCCTTCGCCTGTAGGGGAAGATGGGCAATATCGTCATCCACTTTATTTTGCTTGCAATGACTATGTTGATGATGAAATTGGGCGAGTTATTAAACATCTTGATCAATCTGAGCTAGACAATACATGGATTGTCTATACCTCTGATCACGGAGAAATGATGGGAGCACATAAGTTAGTGAGTAAAGGTGCTGCTATGTATGACGACATCACTAACATCCCTTTAATTATTCGTCCGCCCTCTTCTGATAGAGCACTTGATGCGAGTGAAAAAGTCATTAATACGCCTGTCAGTCACATCGATATTTTGCCAACGTTAATGATGCTAGCAGGCATCACTCCACCTGAAATTTTACCTGGTGAAAACTTATTATCGATTAATGATCAACTCAATATCACACGCGGTGTGATGGTAGAGTTTAATCGTTATGAAATTGAACACGATAGTTTTGGTGGTTTTATCCCTGTGCGTTGTTGGGTTAATAACGATTATAAATTGGTGCTTAACTTACTCACAAGCGATGAACTATACGATAGAAAAAACGATCCAGATGAGTTAAATAATCTTATTACGTCGCCAAAACATGAAGTGATTCGTGACCAAATACATGATACTTTATTAGCCTATATGGATACTATTCGAGACCCTTTCAGAAGCTATCAATGGGCGGTAAGACCCTGGAGAAAAGGTATTGAGGCAAATTGGATGGGGGCTTTTAGACCCAAACCACGCGATGGTTTTTCTAAAGTAGTGCGAGATTACGATACTGGCATGCCCACACAAGGTGTCAAAGTGGAAGATAAAAAACAAAAGTTCTAAACGACTATTTAATTTATGCCTAAGTGACTTCCAAATAAAGCTTGGGCATATAAAATATATTTTAATAATGTGTTTATTATTACTCGAGTAATTTTATGAAATGGATCAAGCAAGGCAACGCACCTGACTACCGGTTCTCTTTAGCCAACGAACGTACTTTTTTGGCGTGGATCAGAACCTCACTGGCTTTTTTAGCCGCAGCCATTGGCTTAGATCAGTTAGCCCCTAATTTAGCCTCTCCAGCAATCAGAGAAATGCTTTCTTTAGCGCTGTGTTTATTTGCCGCCCTGATAGCGCTTTATGCTTATTTACGTTGGGTCGCAAATGAAAAAGCAATGCGTCAGAATACAGACCTGCCATATACTAAAATTTTGCGCTTAGTGAGTATCTTCATGACTCTTATTGCTTGCGCCATAATATTGATGATCAGCAATGCCATTTAGCCGTATATCAAGACGTCATGACGACCCAGGATTACAACCTGAAAGAACCTCATTATCATGGTATCGAACGTTATTTTTAATCATCGGCGTCTCGATGTTATTTTTAAGGTTAGGCTTCATTAAAAATGACCTTATTTTAGTCGCAGGTAGTATTATTTTATTGCTCTGTAATATTGGTGTTTGCATCTATGCCTACAAACGGAACCTGTTCGATGAAAGAAGCACAGTACTCACTTCTTACGGCTCAGTAATAGTTAAAAAAATGATCTGTTTTGCTATCATCTTTAGTGCGCTTGTATTCGCATTATCAATCATTATGTCTAGTTATAATCGTATATTTGAATCGTATCTTATCTAGGTAAATTACGTCGAATGAACTGTTGAATGAGTCAGACAATAACCCCAGCTATTTATATGAAGGTTACAAACACTTCTTTAATCATTACCCCCTCACTTTATTAATGGAAATACTAAAACAATAAGTAGGTCATAAGCTACTGCTTTAAATAGGTATCGACTTCCCCCATAAATATGGTTATGTATCAATTTTTTACCGGGTGTTGCAATTAGTTGACTACTAATAATCGGTCAACTCAATAGCCAATATGACTGCTATTCCACAAAGAACTTTTCTAACATCGGATTTTATGTCCGTTACCATTCTAAATACAAATTCAGCAAGCCACTAAATAAACCAATTTGAGGCATTTAAATGAAAATCTAACAGCTGAACCCAGACGTTAGAGCTATTTATAACAACAATAAAGATGCTTCTATCATTACTGCCATTACTTATTTTTATCTCTAAACGTGTTTTAGGTTATGGCTAGTTTAAGCCGTTTCATGGTTATTAATATCCAAAATAAAGATACAAATTAGTGAGATATTCATCAACATTTTATTGAAAAAACTCACCATACTGCCCTCTCTACAAGGGGAACTTTAGATGTTAAAAAAACCTAATATACTTATTTTCATGACTGATCAGCAGCGTGGTGATACGTTAAATAATCAAGATATTTTCATGCCTAATACTCGTGAATTAATGGCAGGTGGTATTCACTTTAATAATACCTATTGTCCATCTCCACATTGTTGCCCTTCTCGTGCATCTTTTTTTACAGGCTTATACCCCACTCAACATGGAGTTTGGAATAATGTTTGTGTGCAGAATGCACTCTCTCGTGGTTTAAATGCAGGTAGTGAGTTATTCAGTGATTATCTCAAAGAGCAAGATTACTCACTGTATTTTGCTGGTAAGTGGCATGTCTGTTTTGATACAGGCCCTGAAGATTACGGCTATGAAGAATTATTAGTCACTTGTAATAAAGAGCAAAAGAATGACGTTACTAATGATGCAATGTCTCCAGGTTGGGATATGTACAAAGCGATTGCTAATGAACCAGCATCAATTCGTAAAGAAGGTGAAATTAAACGTCCTGGTTACCCAGAATACATACATTATGGCATTGATGAAAACCCCTTTAATGACCGAGGAATAGTTGACTCTGCAATAGAAAAACTCAAACAAATTCGCGAATCAAATACAGAAAAACCTTGGTCAATGTACATAGGTACTTTAGGCCCACATGACCCTTACTTTGTACCACAAGCATTTTTGGATATGTATGCGAATTATGAGGTCAAGTTAAGTGAAATTCATGATGATTTTATGCTTGATAAACCCTTTTACAATCGCAAAGTAAGATGTCTTTTTGATCAACTTAGTGTCCTTGAAAAGAAAGATGCAATTCGCCATTACATGGCATTTTGCACCTATGAAGATTATCTATTAGGACTGGTACTCACGGAGTTAAAACAACATCCTGACTTCGATAACACCTTGATCTTAGCCACTAGCGATCACGGGGATTACAATGGGGAGCATGGACTTTGGTGCAAAGGCCTACCGGCATTTAAAGGCGCATACCACATACCCGCCGTTGCTTATTGGAAAAATGGCATTGAAAATCCAGGCCGAGTCTGCGAGCAACTTGTTTCATTAACAGACTTTGCCCCTACCTTTTTAGAGGTCGCAGGCACGCAATTCAAACATCCCGTTGTTGGTAATAGTTTAGCGTCACTGTTTAAAGAAAATGAGCAGGCTCAGTATCGAGAGTTCTTATTTACTCAAACTAACGGTAATGAGCTTTACTGCACTCAACGCAGTGTTTTTAACCTCCATTGGAAACTTGTACATAACCCATTAGACACCGATGAATTGTATGACCTCAACAATGACCCTAATGAATTGTGTAACCGTATCAACGATCCAAAACTTGATCAGATCAAAAAAGATCTGCATCAACAACTTTGGCAATTTGCCGCTAGCGTAGGCGATCAGAATATAAACCCTTATATCATGGTTGGTATGGCCGAATATGGCCCCGCTATCGCTTATCAGAAATAAAAAGGAAGCATTAAAATGAATACATGGACTCTATTAAGTTTTATTGGTTTTACAGCACTCGTTGCCATTATTTCGTATATAGCAACAAAGAAAGAAGATTTAAAATCCAGTGATGGGTATTTTCTCGGAGGACGAAGCCTGACCGGCATTTCAATTGGTTTTTCTATTTTGCTAACTAACTGGTCTGCGGAGCAATTAATTGGTCTTAATGGCCAAGGCTTTAGTGTTGGTTTATCTAACATGGGTTGGGCGGTGACATCTGCCATTGCTTTTGTATTAATGGCTTGCGTGTTTTTGCCTATGTTCATTCGCAAAGGGATCACCACTATTCCCGACTATATAGAAGACCGATTTGGGCCTACAGCACGTAATGTGATTGCTTGGTGTATTTTGGTTAATATGGCAGCAGTGGCATTACCTTCGGTGGTTTATGCTGGTGCATTAGGCCTTAGTAAGATTTTTGATGTTTCCTCTCTATTCGGTATTTCAGATTCAAGTGCACTGATCATCTCTATTATTTTTATTACTATTATCGGTGGGTTCTATGCCATTTTTGGCGGCTTAAAAGCAGTTGTTGTTTCGGATACGGTCAACGGTATTGGCTTTTTTATTGGTAGCATTTTAGTACTCATATTAGCATTGCGAGCATTAGGCGCAGGTGACGCAGGTGATGGATTAGTTGAACTTGTCACTAAAGAACCACAAATGCTTAATGCCGTTAGCTCTCCTAAGGTGAATGTGCCTTTTGGGGCTATTTTCACTGGTATGTTATTGATGAACATTTATTTTGCTTGTACAAATCAAGTTATCATTCAACGAGCACTTGGTGCCAAAAGCTTAGCTGAAGGGCAAAAAGGGGTATTAATAGCCGGCATAATTAAGATTATTAGTATTTTCATTTTGATTGTACCTGGTATTGCAGCTTACCACCTTTATGGCTCTGAAAATATTCGCCCAGATGAAGCCTACCCGCTATTAATTAATCGCCTGTTACCTGAAGCCGTGGTTGGTTTTTTTGGTGCCGTTCTTTTTGGTGCAATTATTTCAACTTTCAATTCAACCATTAACTCTTGCTCTACTATCTTTGCGGTTAATATTTATAAGCCATACCATAAAGGAAAAATGGATCCGGCAAAATGTATTACTGCCGGTAAATGGTTTGGTGCAGGCTTGGCTTTATTCGCAGCCATATGTGCACCATTTATAAAATTTGCACCGCAGGGTTTATATATGTTCATGCAAGAATTCAATGCATTATTTACTATTCCTATGTTGTTAATGATTTTGGTTGGTATGGTATCTAAACGCGCTAGTTCAACGGCGACTATTTCTGGTATGTTGACCTACATGGCTCTATATTTATTCTTCCGCTTTGGTTATACAGGTTGGGATTTACATTTCTTGCATAAAACTGCCATCTACTTTGGTTGTGGTTTACTGGTCACCGCTGTTATCACTTATTTGCACCCTGCTGAAATTGTTAAAAGAAGAGTTCAAGAAGCGCCTGTTAATATTCAAAACTGGAAACATCTTCGTCTAGCATCAGTGGCTACGACAGTATTAATGGTCGCAACTTATGCCGTCGCTTCTCCAATCGGCGTTGTTGCGCCTATTGAGGAGATCCCTGGTAATTTAATGATTATTTTATTCGCTTCTCTATTCAGCACCTGGGCGATTAATGCAGTTATTAAAAGATATTGTGATAATAAAGCCAATAGTATTTTTGAAAGTGACCTTAAAGAGGAATTAATAAAACAAGTTTAACCCTGAGTTAAGGGTGGCCACATTACTTTTGTGATGTGGCCTTTTTTGTTTGAAAATCATACTTACACTGAACTAATGGGATAAGTCTCATTAATACCCTCTTCATTCAAGATGTACAAAACCACAACTCATGGTGTGAACTGTTCCTAGGAACTGTATCACTGCACACAAAGGTGAAGTATCTAAGGGATATATACTATTATTATGGGTTTAAGCCCATAAGCGAGCCAGTACGCTTACTTTCATGCATCTCTACGTTATACAATATTTTTTAATACTTTTTGACCTTTATTTAGAACTGCTGTTTAGAACAATTATTTTGCTCCTATGATGCAAGTCTAGGAATAATAAAGTTAGCCTTGTTATAACTCTGGCGTTTACAGGAATGAATATGGAAAAACTCTTATTACATTTTAAAGAAGCGGCTCTACAGGCCTCTATTTCTCAAGCAAGTATTGAGTTAGGGGTTAGCCAACCTGCTATCAGCAAAAGTATTAAGCTATTAGAAGCCCGTTACCAGACCTCATTATTTGAACGTAAAGCTCGAGGTGTAACATTGACTCCTGCTGGTAGAATATTACTTGATCGCGTGCAGCGAATAGAAAATGAATTAGTCGCCATAACACAGGAAATCAAAGCGTTAGATCATCAAAAAACAATCTTAAAAATTGGTGCAGGAAGTGCTTGGGAAGGCCCTATTTGTAATTTTTTACCCAACTTTTACTTAAAATATCCACATGTAAGAATAGAGGTGCAGTCTAATACTATTTATCAGCTTATTCCTGCCCTACTTAATGATGAAATTGAGTTAGCTTTTGGTGGCGAAGATGGCGCATCTTTGGTTAAAAATAATGAACTCAGCTTCACGCCTATGATGAAAAGCCGCATGTGTATTATGGCGAATAAGAATCATCCCCTAGCACAAGGCCAAATATGCGACCTCGAAATGTTAACTCAATACCCTTGGGTAGCTTTTCAAAATTCTAAAGTCATGTTGGATCATCTTAATCAGCAGTTAGACCTAGAGCGAATAAGACCTGTTAACTTCATTTTACAAACTGATTTTCTACAAATGGCCTTAACTATGGTTAAACACAGCGATGCATTAATGTGTATTTCCAACCGTCAACTTAATCAGTATAACCAGTCTGATATTACAGAAGTACGCATTAAAGAACCGATTTGGCACTATCACCTTGGTGTTTGGTCAAAGTCCCCTAAATATCGCAGTCAGACAGCTTTAGATTTTATTGAAGAAATAATCAAGCATGTATAAAACGGACTTCAAAATCGTATTTTTAGTCGCACATCCGTTTCATATTAAGAACACTTTTCATTGCTGCATCTATTATACCCATGCCACCCTATCAAGCCGAACAACATACCTTGATTTCGGGATATTGATACAAAGGCTCAGCCGATAGGCAGCATTTACTTGTCATAAGATTTAAATCGGTTGTTACCTGTATCAATGCATATTACGTGCAATTGCAATCCCATCTTTAAGTGTTCGAGAGAATTGTAATTTACGTGGTTTAAAGCGAATACCTGCACGTCGTAATTTCAACACCATACGCGGCTGTAGATTATTAATCACTAAGCCTATCTGCTGTTTATCAAGACTTTCTTTAATCGATTCAATAGCAATAATCGCACTCATATCCAGCATAGTGACTTCGGACATATCGAGTATGATGACACGAAGATTTGGTGTGACAATTGAAATACTTTGCAACGCTTTTTGCGCTGACCCAAAAAATAATGAACCGTTAATATCATAGATAACAATGCTGTCAGAGAGATCATCATAAACTTCATGATTTTTCTCGACTCGCGAGGTATCTGTCAGAGTAATACTTCGGCGAATAAACAACATCGCAGCTAAACCAATTCCAACGGCCACTGCAATGGTCATATCAAAAAGTACCGTCAGAACAAAACATAAAATAAGTACAATAACATCGTCTTTAGGTGCAACTTTAACCGTACGGATGAAATGTTTCGCTTCACTCATATTCCATGCAACCACTAATAATAATGCCGCCATCGATGCCATGGGGATATAAGCTAACAAAGGTGTCAATGCGAGTATTGAGCCAAGAATAAATAAACCATGAACGACAGCAGCAAGAGGGATCGTACCGCCTGCTTTGATATTTGCCGCCGTACGAGCTATTGCAGCGGTTGCTGGAATACCACCAAATAATGGCGCAATCATGTTACCAATACCTTGACCGATAAGTTCATCATTGGGGTTATGTTTCTTGCCAGACATCCCGTCAGCGACTACTGCACATAACAAAGACTCAAGCGAACCTAATATCGCAATAGTGATCGCGGCAGGTAAAAGCATTTTGATAAGGTCAAAGCTGATGCCAATTGGCTGACCATCTGCATTTGGTAAATTCCATGGCCATTCAAAAGCAGGTAAAATAGCAGGAATACCATCACCGGTTATGCCGTTTATATCATAGTGAAATCGACTGCCAATAGTAGCAACGGAAAAGTCCGCATAAAAGTATTGGAACCCCCAAGCAGTAATAGAGCCAACAAGCAGTGCAATCAGATGCCCTGGTACTTTTGAGTGTACTCGAGGCCACAACAATAAAATGGCAATGGTAAGCCCACCGATGAAAAATTCTTGAAAATTGATCGTTGGCAATGAATAGATAATTAAAGAGAGTTTTTCAAGATAATCCCCTTCAAATGTCGCAATGCTCAGCCCTAAAAAATCTTTTATTTGTAATGTGCCTATAACAACACCAATACCCGCTGTAAATCCAATAATAACCGGGTAGGGAACAATCTCAATAAGCTTTCCAAGCTTACCGACCCCCATCAAAATTAAAAAGATACCCGCCATAAATCCACTGATCAACAATCCCCCGATTCCAAATTGATGAACAATTGGTAACAAGACAACCACAAAGGCGGCTGTAGGTCCTGATATATTTACTTTTGAGCCGCCACAAACAGCAATAAAAAGACCGGAAATAATAGCGGTATATAATCCATGTTGGGGGGGGACACCACTGGCAATAGCTAATGCCATAGAGAGAGGCAAGGCAATAACGCCTACGGCTAACCCCGCTAATACATTTGCTTGAATATCAAAAAGTGTCGGTTTGCTCGAAATAGATTTTTTTAATGCAGAAAACAAGATGTGCTCACTTATAGGCTCTAACGATAAAATTGGATCTTACTCTTTCATCTTGTATTTCTCAATAATTCATAAAAAAATAGAAGTTAAACTGAGTTATTATTTTTAAAATAAGTACTGAAATTATGAAATTCTTTAAATATTATTAATTGTTATCTTTATTAAATTAGAGGGAAATGTTTTAGCGTTCTCGTGGAGCTGTGTTTCTTAATAGAAATGGAGGTAGTTGATAGAAATGGAGCTAGTTGATAGAAATGGAGCTAGTTGATAGAAATGGAGCTAGTTGATAGAAATGGAGCTAGTTGCGTGCATAATTTTAATCAATATGGATCGCTTGTCTTTAATCGAACTAGTTTGATAATACCTGTTATTAACATTATCTTAAGAGCTTGTTTTACCTTACTCAGAAGAAGATATTGATGAGCATGAGCGCGATGCTTTAAAAAATTTTGAGACACCTCTATGATGAGCGACTCAAGATCATATTCCTAACATCCGTTTCCCCCTACAGCTTATTGATTTTTGCGTCTTCAATGTTAATGGTTGTATCGCCTGAATAACGCTTTTACAGCAGAAACAAAAACAGCGCTAAAAAGCGCTGTTTTTTTATTACTTTCTTTACTAGGAACTCTACTGAGGAATTAAAGCCCTAGTTTAGCTAGCTCTTTTTCTACTACTGCAACAGGCAGTGGAATATAACCATCTTTTTTCACTATGCCTTGGCCCTGCTCAGATAACATTAGCTTAATGAACTCAGCTTGTAGCGGTGAAAGTGGTTTGTTTGGGTGCTTGTTAACATAAACGTATAGGAAACGAGATAGTGGGTATTTACCACTGATTGCATTTTCCATGCTCGCTTCAACAAATGGGCCGCCTTTCTTAGATAAAGCTACGGCTTTAACACCTGCTACTTTATAACCAATACCAGAGTAACCGATAGAATTTAAAGAAGAAGCAACAGATTGAACAACTGATGCTGAACCAGGCTGCTCATTAACAGAGTTTTTAAAGTCACCTTTACATAATGCTTTTGACTTAAAGTAACCGTAAGTTCCAGATACAGAGTTACGTCCAAATAATTGAATATCTTTACCAGACCAACTACCTTCTAGGCCAATATCAGCCCAGCGAGTTGCATTTTTGTCATTACCACATTTTTGTGTAGAGGAGAAAATCGCATCAACCTGTTTGATTGACAAACCTTTAATTGGGTTATCTTTATTAACAAATACTGCCAGTGCATCGATTGCAACACGAACTTGAGTTGGCTTGTAACCGTAACGCTTCTCGAATGCTTCTATTTCTTTAGACTTCATTTTACGGCTCATTGGACCGAACTGAGAAGTACCTTCTGTAAGAGATGGCGGCGCTGTTGAAGAGCCTGCAGCTTGAATTTGAATGTTAATATTTGGGTATTGGCGTTTAAATTCTTCAGCCCAAAATGTCATCATGTTTGCTAATGTGTCAGAACCAACAGATGAAAGGTTACCAGAAATACCGCTTACTTTAGTGTAAGTTGGCAAAACATGATCTGCTGCAAGAACAGGCGTTGAAATTAATGACGCAGTACCTAAAGTAACCGCTGCTGCTAACATTTTAAGTTTCATTCAAAACTCCATTTTCTACTAAGTTAATTTTTATGATTTGTATTTCATTAATTATTTAACAAAATATTCATTACGCTTCGTAGCGATGTTGCTTAATATGCAGCTTTAATGTGACACTTTGATTACAAGTGAATTATTTTATTCATTTTTTATTCATTGTTTTATGGGTAGAAACAAAAAAGGCTTATTACATTTAAGTAATAAGCCCTTTAAATCATAACGTTAACTATCTTAAATTATTTTTTATTAACGCTAAGTCTGCGTATTAATATTAACGGTAAAGCAAATATCCATAACCAAAAACTTGCACCACCGCTGCGCTCGTAAGAAGTCTCACTATCAACCAACGCTTCAGATTCCCAACAGTTTGGGCTGTTATCAGGCTCTGAAGTTAAGTCAGGTGTTAATTTCACCATTATCTGTGATGCATTAGTTTTATTGGTATAGTCGTCAATACTGTCGTATTGATAACCTTGAGCCAAAATCACGCCGTTATCATTAATCGCCGTTGCACTTTGTAAACGAATTAACGGATGTGTAACCACACCATCAGCATCCGCGCTGCACAGCAAATCTTCTAAGAACCAACTATCACCGCTGGTTTTATCATATAAAAATGCACTTTGTGTGCGAGAATTACCACCTGAAACAGGAGCCGTTTGGTCATAGGCATCGGCTTTACCGACAATCAGCCCCTTGTTATTCATATCATAACCCTGGCTATTCGCTCCGACTTTAGAAGCACTGTCGCCAGCTAAACGTTGTTTAGTTGATAATACTTTTTTATTTTCCAATGGCTCGTCAATACTTTTATTGTCGATATCATAAATAAACATTTCTATAGGTTTATTTACGTTTGTAGATGATGAGTATTGTCGATTACCCATTACGATATTATCGTCGGTAATCGTTTGAGCCCATGAGCTATAGTAAGTATCATCATCGTCATAATCACCACTACCATCATAACTTTCATCTGTTGCTGATGTTATTGCTGTTGGTTCCCCATAAACACCGTCGTCACTAGGAGTCATGATAATCGCACGTTGACGCGCACCTACATCACTATCTGAGTATTCATATGATGAAACACCGACCGCAATCCCAGCACTGTTAATGTCTAACGCCGCTGCACTGTATGTCGCGTTACTGCCTTCGTTTGTTGTATTATCATCTAACCATTTTGTTGCCAGAGCAAAACCTGTTATTTCAGTTTCAGTCCCGGTGTATTCCCAAGCCCAAGCTTGTGTATCAAAACCAGGGCAATAAACAAGGTCATTGAGAGTATCAACCTCATCGATATCACCGCTGCTATAACAAAGGTCAAAATTATCAGTATCATCATCACCGCCAGATAAAGACTTACTGCTGCTACCTATAATTAGCGTTTTAGTGATTTGCTTAGAGGCCGTGCCATAAGTCACATCACGCATTTTATAAGCACTAGTAAAACCACCATCTGTATCAAAGTCAGGCATTAATGAAACCGATGCTGTGCTGGTACTCGCATCAGTGATAAAACCACGACGCACAAAGTCACGTGTTGCATCTGATGCGTAAGGCGCAGAGCCATATCCGACAGCAAAACTGCCACTTAATAAACTAGAATCTACAACATCTGTTACTTTAACATCGGTATCGCTGCCAAAACCTTCGATATTAATATTACTGGTTGCACCGAAGAAATAACTACTTGGATCAGCATTACCAGCATCAATATCAAACATTGCATTACGCCAAGCTTGATAACCATTTTCAAAACTTAAATCCGCACTACTTTCACTACCTTCAAATGCAAAATCACAAATATCATCATCATAAAAACAGGTTTGATTAAAGGTAAAAGGCAATCCTAAGTCGATATCTTGATCTAGTTGCGCTTTGAAAGCGTAAGCTGCAAATAAACTGCCTTCTTCAGTAATAGCTGACGGGAATGGGCCTATAATACTGCCGTCTGTATCAACAGATAATATTTCAACACTATAATAAGGTGTTGTCGTCGCGGCCCAGGCACTGCTTGCAGATAACAGGGCGATAATTGAGATACTTTTTGTGTATTTCATGTAAACATTACTCTCCGTTTTGTAACTCGTCCAATTCTTCCCAACGTGCAAAAGCGGTGTCTAGCTTCTCTTCCGTTTCAGCCAATAGCGCTAAGAATTGGTCGGCTTCTTTTTTATCTTTAGTAAAAAACTCAGGCGTATTAATGGTTTCTTGTAATGTGCCTACTTGCTCTTCTAATTGTTCTAGTAAAGCTGGTAAACCGTCTAATTCAAGTTGAATTTTATATGACAATTTTTTCTTTTTAGCAGGCGCTTTAGACACCGTTTTTTCAACAGCCTGTGTTGATTTTTTTTCTTTAACGTTATTGCCTTTAAAGCTATTGTCTTTAACGTTACTGCCTTTATCGTTAGCCACCGACGCTTCACTTTGCGCTTTATGACGCACAGCATCACTGTAACCACCAACAAATTGTTGAATATTACCATTGCCATCAAAGAACCAAGTGTGTGTTACTGTGTTATCAACAAAACTACGGTCATGGCTCACTAATAATAAGGTGCCTTGATAATTTGCTAATAACTCTTCTAATAACTCCAGCGTTTCGACATCAAGATCATTGGTCGGTTCATCTAAGATCAAGAAATTACTTGGTTTTAAGAATATTTTGGCTAATAAAAGACGGTTTTTCTCTCCACCTGATAATGCTTTAACCGGAGTACGTGCGCGATCAGGGTGGAACAAGAAGTCTTGTAGGTAACCTAAAACATGGCGTTTATTACCATTGATTTCTACTTCTTGTTTACCTTCTGCCAGGTTATCAACCACGGTTTTTTCAGGATCTAATGCATCGCGGTATTGGTCAAAATAAGCAACTTCTAATTTAGTACCACATTTTACCGTACCTTGATCAGGTTCAAGATTACCCAGTAACAATTTAAGTAATGTACTTTTACCACAGCCATTTCGGCCCACTAATGCAATTTTATCACCACGCATGATCGTGGTTGAAAAGTCACGCACAATACGTAAATCATCGTAACTGTAAGTTAAGCCTTCAGTTTCAAAGATAATTTTACCTGAACGTGCGGCTTCATCGACAATAATTTTGGCTTTGCCTTGTACATTCGTTCGCTCTGAACGCTCTTGTCGTAAAGATTTTAAAGCACGTACACGCCCTTCATTACGAGTTCGACGCGCTTTAATACCTTGACGGATCCAGGTTTCTTCAATGGCTAATTTACGATCAAATTCTGCATTTTGTTCATCTTCAACACGTAATGCTTCTTCTTTAGCAATTAAGTAATCTTCATAACCACCAGGCCATGAGCTTAACTTACCACGGTCAATATCAACAATACGGGTTGCTAAACGACGAATAAATTCACGGTCATGACTGATAAAAACAATAGAGCCTTGGAATGACATTAAAAATTGCTCAAGCCATTCAATAGTCCCAACATCTAAATGGTTAGTCGGTTCATCCAATAATAATAAATCAGGGTCATTCACTAACGCTTTAGCCAGTGCGACTTTACGTAACCAACCACCGGATAATTGATCCAATGTAATTTCAGGATCAATGGCCAAACGGTCTAAGATTTGGTTGATTTTCGAATCTAATTGCCACGCATTAAGTTGGTCAATTTGTTCCTGTAAGCGTTGTAATTTATTCATCGCTTTTTCACTGCAATCTTCAGCAATGATATGCAATTGTTCATGGTATTGACTCAACACCACACCCGCATTTTCCATGCCTGATGCAACAAAGTCATAGGCACTCATGGTGCTTGCCGTTGGTGGATCTTGCTCAAGACGTGCGATTTTCACATCGTTATTTATTAATAACGAACCATCGTCTAATTGAATACGACCATCAAGGACTTTTAACAGTGTCGATTTACCCGCACCGTTTCTTCCTACTAAACAAACTCGCTCGTTTGGTTCAATAACTAAATTTGATTTATTTAATAATGCACCACCGCCAAAAGCCAGTTCTGCGTTATGTAATGTTAATAATGCCACGGTTATTCACTCTTTATTAGGTGATAAGAATTGTTCGATTTGAGATAACGTAAAAGGCCAATCAAGATGTTGGCCTTTTGCATTTTCTAATACTGGAATACGAATACCAAATGAATCTACCAAGTGTTGCTCGCTAATGATATCGACTAACACATAGTCAACTTGGCATTGTACTAACAATGCCATTGCTTGCTCACAAAGATGGCAACCATCGGTATGATATAAAACAGGTAAACTCATTTTTAATTGTCTATTACTTATAATTTGTTAACTATGCTTAGTCAGTAACCAACACTGATGGATTTTATCATTACCTTTAAAATCTTCAGGGATCGATGCTTTACTAATATCTTTAACATAAAAACCAAGTGCTTTGATCGCTTCAAGGTCAAGTTTAAACCCGCGTTTGTTATTCGAGAAAATAATCTCCCCGTTTGGATTAACACGCTCACTCGCTGAGGTTAATAACGCAACATGGTCATCTTGAACATCAAACACATCACTCATACGTTTAGAGTTTGAGAAGGTAGGTGGATCAATAAAAATAAGGTCATACATTTCATGTGCATGTTGTAACCATTTAATACAATCCTGTTGAATAAATTCATGCTTACCTTGAATGCCATTTTCAGTAAAATTCTCTTGGCCCCAATTTAGGTAAGTGTTAGACATATCAACACTGGTTGTTGATTTAGCGCCACCTAATGCAGCATGAACAGAAGCGGTTGCGGTGTAACAAAATAGATTTAAGAAGTCTTTGCCCTTGGCCATATTACCAATACGTAAACGTGTTGGACGGTGATCCAAAAACAGACCAGTATCTAAATAATCTTGTAAATTTACAATCAGTTTTGCAGGCCCTTCTTGCACCACTAAACGTTGTTTTTTACTATCTAGTTTTTCATATTGTTGGCGTCCTTTTTGACGCTCACGCACTTTGATGATTAATTGGTCATCGGTTAAATCTAATAAATAACGCGTAGTTGAAACGATATCTAAGAAACGACGACGTACTTTCTGTGCATCAATTTCTTTAGGAGCGCGGTATTCTTGAATAATTAAATATTCGTTATAACGGTCAATTGCTACGTTATATTCAGGTAAATCTGCGTCGTATAAACGGTAACATTGAATATCTTCGCGTTTAGCCCATTTGTCTAAACGTTTCATATTTTTTAATAAACGGTTAGCAAAGTCTTCCGCATAGATAGCAGGCTTAATTTGCTTAACTGCTTTAAATACAATTTCAGATTCAGATTCTTCAGCCATCGGGAATTCTTGAGTTGGTGTGATCGTTCCCCAAGGATTATCATCCGTTGATTCTTTATAAACAACTTCAGCAGCTTTTGCTTGCTTCCCTTGTTTAGGTTGTTTAACTGGTTTAGCCGCTTCTTCAACAATAGCCGCGCCTTCAACAACACGTTTAGGAGAGATTCGGTAATTTTTAAGCACACATTCAATCGGTCCATTAAAGAACTTATAGCTTCTTGCTGCGCGCATTCCTAAACAGCTCAGTAGTTCAGTATCCATTGCAAACATGCTCAGATTCCAACCAGCAAAAGCTTCTTTAAAATGATGACCTAACTCTGTATACAAACTAATGGTGTCACTAAACCCGCCTAAACGTTCACCGTATGGTGGATTTGAAATGACTAATCCGGTGCTTAACTCTTCCGGTGGTAATACTTTTTTAGCATCTTGAACGCAGAATTCAATTAACTCTGCAACCCCAGCACGTTGTGCATTTTGGCGTGCGATGCTAATCATATCTTTACTTAAATCAGAGGCATAAAAACGTGTAGTGCAATCTTTAACAGCACGTTTAGCATAAACCTGAGCCGTCGTTTTTAATGTTTTCCACGTTTCAGCATCGTGTTTTTTCCAATGCTCAAAACCAAATGTTTCACGTAAAGAACCCGGCGCAATATTCAACGACATCATTGCAGCTTCAATAATAAGCGTACCTGAACCACACATTGGATCTAATAACGCTTCGCCTTCCCAGCCACTGCGTTTAACAATACCCGCCGCCAAGGTTTCACGTAATGGAGCTTCACCAGCGATAGTACGGTAACCACGCAGATGCAATGGAGAGCCAGAAAGGTCAATATAGATAGAGGCTTTATCTTTGTATAAACGACCATTGAAACGAATATCGGCATCGCGTTTTTCAACATTAGGACGTTCATCGAATTTTTTACGAAAACGATCCACAATCGCATCTTTAATTTTTAATGCGCCAAACTGTGTATTACGAATTTCGTCATTACTACCAGAGAAATCAATTGAGAATGTTTTATCTACATCAAAATGTGATTCCCAAGGAATGTTGCTACACCCAAGATATAAATCCATTGGGTCGATCACTTTGAATTCACTTAATTTAAGTAAAACACGAGATGCAAAACGAGACCATAAACACACTTGGTAACCTTGCTCTAATGAACCGTCAAAGCTAACACCACCAGCAATTTGCTTAGTATTTTCAATACCAAGTTCTTTAAGTTCTACTTCTAATAAAGGCGCAAGCCCTTTCGCGGTGGGGATAAAATAACTGAACATAGACGCTCTCATGCAATTGTTGAATAAAAAAATAGGGCATATTATACCTTGCAAACTGTATTATCCCTATGGAATTTTACGCCTTTATGGTGTGTGACTAAAAATAAAAAACGCCTCAAAATAGAAGCGTTTTTTAATGGTTATTGAGTGCGGAAATGAACTTATTTATTCAATAAATATTTGATACGTGTTTTTAATATATCCGTTGCGATACGATTTTTTCCACCACGTGGAATGATGATATCGGCGTGTTGCTTTGATGGTTCAATAAATTGTAAAAACATCGGTCTTACTGTTTTTTTGTATTGTGACATCACTGAATCTAATGTTCTTCCACGCTCCATAATGTCGCGTGTTAAACGGCGCATTAAACAAATATCTAATGGTGTATCGATAAAAATACTAGCATCAATTTGGTTGCGTAATGTTGAATCTGTTAGTAATAAAATACCTTCAATGATAATAATTTTTTTAGGAGATAAGTTAATCACTTCATCGGTACGTGTATGTTCGGTGTAACTATAAACGGGAATTTCAACAGATTGGTTATTTTGCAGTAATTTTATATGCTGGCTTAATAACTGATGGTCAAAGGCTTTTGGGTGATCGTAATTAGTTTGTACACGTTCTTCCATTGGCATGTGAGATTGATCTTTATAATATGCATCTTCAGAAATGATGCCTATTTGATCGGTGCCTAATTCTTGGCGAAGCTCATTACAAATAGTATGTGCAATTAAACTTTTCCCTGAAGCTGAAGCTCCTGCAATTGCGATAACGACACAGTGATTTTTATTCAAAATTGACCTTCATAAAATTAATTAAATGTTAGAAATATAAAATAGTATAGCGTTGAAATGGCAACCTACAATAATGCCCTTAACTTATTTTAATAATGATTTAAAACAGGTTAAGGGCAAAATATAAATTCTATTAACGCTAGGTTTGTAAATGTTTACTGTTTACTAGCAAAACGATTAATAAAATAAGCAATGATTGAACCACAGACTAACCCACCGATATTGGCCACCATATCCAACCATTCACCATATCGATTAACATAAGGCTGTATTAACTCAATGCTTCCACTTAACAGTACATATAAAATAAAAACAACCACCCAATTATTCGGCTTTTTTAACATTAATGGCAAAACCAAAACACTGTATGCAATAAAATGATGGGTTTTATCACTGCCCGGTACGCCCGGTAAACTGGGTAAAGGAGATAATGATAGTGAAGCTATTATCGCGACTAACAATAACGATAGTGCTATCCAATATTTTCTTATTAACTGTAATAGATAGTTCATAAAATAGTATGGGCCTTGTTGCTCAAATCTAAGTTAATGTATTAAGTCATTGTCTCAGCTAATTCACTTAGCAGCTTATGCTGATGATCTGTTAATTCCGTTGGCGTTGGGATCACAACGGTGTAAATTAAATCACCAATATGGTCACTATTCATGGATTTAACACCGCGGCCTTTAATTCTGAATTTACGTCCCATTTGCGTTCCAGCAGGTATTTTCAGATTAATATGTCCACTAAAGGTTGAAGCCTTAGCGGTTCCACCTACAGCTGCAACCGGAAATGAAGTGATTAAATCACAGTAAAGATCATCGCCTTTTCGAGTGAAAAAATCATGTGCTAATAACACGACTTCAACAAATAAATCACCGCGTCCAGCACCTAATGTGCCAGGGTTACCTTTACCAGGTACACGAACTCGTTGTTTATCATTAATACCCGCCGGCATTGTGACTAATAAAGGTTCAGTTGTATTTGGTAAACGCACTTCTTTAATACAACCTTCAACCGACTCTTCTAAGGTCATGTCGATTTGTAAAATAATGTCTGAACCTTTCTGTGGCTGAGGTTGGTAACGTTCTTGACGCTGCTGGCGTTGTCCGAACATATCCCCAAACATATCATTGAATTCACCACCTTGCCCGAATCCGCCCTGCCCAAAACCGCCTCGCCCTTGCGCTTGGCCATTTTCAAAGGCGCTATGCCCAAAATCATCATACTGCTGACGTTTTTCTGGATCATTTAATATTTCATAGGCCGCTTTAACTTCACGGAATTTTTCTTGCGCAACTGGGTTATCTGGATTTCTATCAGGATGATATTTCATCGCTAATTTTTTATAGGCTTTTTTAATCTCTTTCTCAGATGTAGTTTTACTGACACCTAATACTTCATAA
The DNA here is from genome assembly GCF_037546855.1 of Vibrio sp. 1-Bac 57. NCBI lineage: Bacteria > Pseudomonadati > Pseudomonadota > Gammaproteobacteria > Vibrionales > Vibrionaceae > Vibrio > Vibrio sp. 1-Bac 57. The sequence continues at coordinate 45,651 of NZ_JALAAC010000006.1, forward strand.
CAATCACGTTTCGACATTTTTCTCTCAATAATTCCATTGTAGTTACTATAATGCGGCGATATTGTGCACTAGTTTATTAGCTCACTGCTTAAGAAGCGATAGCCATGATATAAAATAATGGCGATTTTTTTATTGCACAACAAAGCGCGCGAATTATAGCGTAACTAATTTGAAATCACATAAAAATTGCTAAAGGAAAAAACAAAACAGTAGCAAATAATGTTATATCAATTATTTTAAATAAACGTTCTAAATTTTGTACAGAAAAAATGACGTAACTTAAGGCGTAAATTTCGTAAATGGTTATTTTATTTACAAAACTTATAACGAAGAGATAAGTTGTTTTAGCAAGCAAAATAGATCCGTTAATTAGTGTGACTGGTTTTAAGGTATGAAGCTATTAAGGCTTTGACTAAAAACTTATATTCTAAATGATAGCGATATTATTATGCGAATCTAGGAGAATACAAACTGAATCTTTTAACGAAAAACGAGCATAGTTTAAAAAGCATGTAATCAAAGGGAAGGCTTTATTTTTTCAAAAATAGTGAGGGGTTTTCATTAAAACTGACAATGCATTGTCGACAAATGCAGCTTTTATTTTTTAGTGCTTCAGGCAATAGGTTTAATAGTTCCTGTGGTACGCTTAAATCATTACACCAACAGCCTTGCTTAGCTGCAACATCGCATCCATTAGTTTGTAAACAAAGCGGACAAGCGGCTTGATTTGTTTGTTCTGTCATTTAAATGGTCTATTTATTTAAGAAGCTGTGATTGCAAAAGTAAAATACAAAGCCCAGTGAAAAGCAAAACCACAACAACTATTTGTGCTCACTTCAATTCACTTAAACAAAGGGCTTTTTATATTAACTGATATTAATCAACACTACATGTATCGTGCTGACAATTTTCATCATGCTGATGATCGTCTTCACTATGTGCATTTGAGTATGAAGCTAATACTTCACTGCTAGGACTGTAATCGTCATCATTACCTGCAATATAACGTAGGTGTTCCCAAGTTAGCATATAAGCAAAAAACAAACGATGTTGGCGTTTTATTTTAATGCTTTTTGAGGCAAATAGTTGGCTACCAGCATAACCTTGTAAAGATTCAATAATGTTAACGTAACGTAACCAAGGCAATGTATTGTGTTTGCTTGGGTTAAAGTTAACTTGATTAAACGCGGTTAATGCATTCCAAAAATGTTTATTAGTATCAGCATTATGTGTTTTTCTAGCTTCTTCAATTAACGAAAAAAAGCTTCTGTCGGTTGATTGTTCAACACCAAGATAATCTTTTAATTGTGTTATTAAATGTAATTCTGCTTGATAAAAAAACGCAGCCAATGAAACTGGTTGTTGTGTTTTAAATTGCGCAACAAAACTTTCAAAATTTGTATCCACAGGTTTCTCCCTGTCATTTTTAGTAGAACATGACCCACTCATTTCATCATAGCTGTATTATGATGATCTAACCTTGTTTGTTAATACCAACTCCGCTACCTCAAGCTTCAGAGAGAACAGAGCATGGCAGTAACGGGTATAAATATTAACCTAATTTATTTTGCAAATAACCAAATGCGGTTAACATTGCTTGCTCTTGGAACTTCTTAAGTCCTAATTCAACCGCTGTAGGTGTATTTTGTGCTTGCTTAAGGCCTTTTTTGATATAGTCAGATGAGATAACTTGTACCTCTACATCACGCATTAATTGCAATGCACCTTCAATTTTGAAGCTTAAAGTATGACCTGCAAACTTACCTTTTAACGCACGTTCACGAATGATCACTTTATCAATTTGGTAATCTTTCATTAACTGTGCAAAATCAAACTGAAACTTTTTTAACGGTTCAGTATTAATAGGGTCATTTAATGTTAGTTTTGTTGTACGCACAGGCGGTACGTCGTAAAGACCGTTTTTAAACTGCATAATCGCAATAACGGCTTCGTTACCTGTTAATTCAACACCACATACTCTCATTGTCTTTCCTCTTATCTTTCAATCATTATTCATCTGCTAATAGTATATTAGCCAAAAAACAAAAGCCCTAATCAAAGATTAAGGCTTTTGTAATAACTCGCTGAACATTAAATGAATAGTCAATGAACATGCATCTCATATTCGTGCCGCAAATTATTTTTTATTTTTATGTAAAGCGCGAGTATACACTTTAACTAGTTAGCATGCATACGTAAATTTATCATACGAATAGTTGCGCCAATACCGGCAAGTACTTGGTTAGCGTTCACGCCACGTGTAGTAAATTGCTCATCGCCATCGGCCCAAGTAACGGTACACTCAGTGAATGCACTAGTTTTACCACCAGGAGGAATACGTAATTCAAAATCCACCAGCTCAGGGAACACAAAGGCGCTGTTATCTAAGACTTTAGTCATTGCACTAATAAAGGCATCAAAACCACCATTACCACTACCACTGCTTTTATAGATTTTATCTTTAACACGTACTCTAATACTTACCGTTGACTCTAAATCTAGTCCAGAATTTATTGAGCAGTTTAACAACTCAACGTAGTTGTAATCGTTACGCTCTAATAAATCTGCAATAATAAAGGGTAAATCATCAGCAGTAATAGACGCTTTTTGATCACCTAAACGCACGACTCGTTTTAATAGTTTTTTCTGTTGATCCGCATCCAGTTCAATATCCATTGCTTCTAAGTTTTTTGCTAATGAGGCTTTGCCACTCATTTTACCTAGTGCATAACTACGTGAACGCGCAAAACGTTCCGGTGTCAGCGCTGAAATATATAAGCCACCTTTGCGGTCACCATCGGCATGAATACCACTGGTTTGAGTAAATACATCGGCCCCGACAATAGGCGTATTATCGGCAATGCGCTTACCTGAAAAATTTTCGACTAATTTACTTAGGTTGTGAATTTCCGATTCATCAATATTTACTTTTTTACCTAATTTATCTTTCAACACCACAGCAACTTCAGTTAACGATGCATTTCCAGCACGTTCACCTAAACAGTTCATCGTACAATGGATAGAAGAAACCCCTGCTTTAACCGCGTACATAGCATTCGCCGTAGCCAAGCCGTAATCATTATGTGGATGGAAATCAAATTGCAATTTAGGGAAACGAGTCACCATATCACTTAAGCTGGCGAACACTTCATCGGGAGACATTACTCCTAAAGTATCGGGTAACATAAAATGATCAATACCGGTATCGGCTAGTTGAGTGACCATTTCATAGACATATTGAGGGCTATCTTGGTAACCATTTGACCAATCTTCTAAATAAATATTAACTTTTAGACCTTGCTCAAGTGCATAACTTATTGTTTGTTTAACATCTGCAACATGTTCATCTAAGGATTTTTTTAATTGCTCAGTACAATGTTTCAAACTGCCTTTAGCTAACAAATTAAGTACTTTGCCACCAGTATCTTTGATCCAATCAACACTTAAGGTGTGATCCACAAATCCTAATACTTCAATGCGCTCCACTAACCCTTCTTTTGCAGCCCAAGTGTTCAACTTGCTTACCGCTTCTTTTTCTCCTTCAGAAACACGTGCTGATGCAACTTCGATACGATCAATTTTAAGCTTCTGTAATAGTGCTTTCGCTAGGCTAACTTTTTCTGCAGGAGAAAACGAAACCGCTTGCGTTTGTTCTCCATCGCGTAATGTTGTATCCATCAACTGTACAGTGACATTATCTTGAGTCATTGTTTACTCCACTTGAGATCTTAAGAAAAAACTTATTGCAGTCAGTACATTCAGTCTTCACTGCAATAAGTTTTCGATAAAAAAGGCGCAACCAGTGCGCCTTTGATTCTGTTTTTAAACTATTTTTCAATAGCTTAAATTTTACTGATTAAGCGCTAGGCCATAACCATGGAAGACGTTTTTTCTGTGCATTTTCGTACGCAGAAATTTGTTCTTCATGCTTCAATGTCCAAGCAATGTCATCAAGACCATCAAGTAATGATTCTTTACGGAATGCATCAACTTCAAAAGAGATTGATAAACCACCTGGTGTTGTTACTTTTTGTGCTTCTAGATCAACTGTGAATTCAACACCTTCATTAGCAGAAATTTCAGCCATTAAAGCAGCAAGTTGCTCATCAGTTACGATAATCGGTAAAATACTATTTTTAAAACAGTTGCTATAAAAAATATCAGCAAAGCTAGTTGATATAACAGTATTAAATCCATAGTCAGCGATTGCCCAAGGCGCATGCTCACGAGATGAACCACAACCAAAGTTTTCACCAGCAACTAGTATTTTAGCGCCTTGGAAAGCTGGTTTGTTTAATTCAAACTCTGGGTTTGGTGTAATGTTATCCGCAAGGTAACGCCAGTTATGGAATAAGTTAATACCAAAACCTGTACGCTCCACTTTTTTCATGAAGTTTTTTGGGATGATTTGATCCGTATCGACGTTACTACGATCCATTAACGCTGCGATACTTGTATGTTTAATATATGGTTGCATTATCTAGCCCCTATTTCCAATCTCGAATGTCTACAAAGTGACCTGCAACTGATGCTGCAGCGGCCATTGCTGGTGAAACAAGGTGAGTACGTCCACCTTTACCTTGACGTCCTTCGAAATTACGGTTTGAAGTAGATGCACTACGTTGTCCATCTTCAAGCTCATCACCGTTCATAGCTAGACACATTGAACAACCTGGATCACGCCATTCCCAACCTGCATCTAAAAAGATCTTATCAAGACCTTCTTTTTCTGCCTGTACTTTAACAGGGAAAGAACCTGGTACTGCAAACGCTTGTACACCAGCAGCTACTTTTTTACCTTTCAGTAATTCGGCAGCAGCACGGAAATCTTCAATACGACCATTAGTACAAGAACCGATAAATACCACATCGATGTGGATATCAGTAATTTTTTGGCCTGCATCTAATGCCATGTATTTAAGCGCATTAGCACAAGCTTGTGATTTAACTTCATTAGTGAAATCAGATGGAGAAGGAACCACACCTGTTACAGAAATAACTTGCTCAGGTGATGTACCCCAAGATACTTGTGGAGCAATATCTTCAGCTTTTAATTCAATAACGGCATCAAACTCTGCGCCTTGATCAGATACCAATGATTTCCAGTATTCAACAGCTACAGGCCAATCTTCGCCTTTAGGTGCAAACTCTTTGCCTTCAAGGTAATCAAATGTTACTTGGTCAGGTGCAACAAGACCAGCACGTGCACCCGCTTCAATCGCCATATTACATAGCGTCATTCGCCCTTCCATTGTTAGGTCGGTAATGGTATTACCTGCGAATTCCATTACGTAACCTGTACCGCCAGCAGTACCTGTTTTAGCAATGATAGCTAATGCGATATCTTTTGCTGTTGAGAAAGCAGGTAATTTACCTTCTACTTTCACTAGCATTGTTTTTGCTTTTTTCTGTTGTAATGTTTGTGTTGCCATTACATGCTCAACTTCACTCGTACCGATACCAAACGCTAACGCGCCAAATGCACCGTGTGTTGCTGTATGGCTATCACCACAACATACAACCATACCAGGATGAACGAAACCATGCTCAGGCACAACGATGTGAATAACACCGTTTTGCTTACTGTCCATACCGTAAAGATTAATATCATTTTCTTCACAGTTAGCAGTCATCGTTTCAACTTGTTTTTTTGCAATAACATCAACAATATTAAAACGGTCTTTAGTTGGTACACAGTGATCGATTGTACCTAGAATACTATGTACGTTACGTACTTTACGGTTTTGCAGACGAAGGCCTTCAAACGCTTGTGGACTTGTTACTTCATGCATTAGATGTCTGTCAACAAACAAAAGCGGAGAGCCTGCTTCTGGTTCATGAACTAAGTTCGCATCCCAGATTTTTTCATACATTGTTCTAGTCATTGTTTCCCTTACCACACTATTACTTAAAATCTTTTTCCGGCCTAAACATATTTGGATAATGCGAATGATTATCAATAAGCAGATCGCGGCGCATTTGTAAAGCATCATTCTAATTGATCAAGGTCAATCCTACAATATAGTGACATAACTTTATCTGCAGCAATTAAATATTTATGCACTAATTAACACATTTTATGCATAAAAATAGAGGCGAGTGAAAATCATATAATCAATATTTCAATAGAAAAAAGATAACAAACTCCGTAATATAGCGGCATATTAACTCTCTATTAGGCTTATCGTTGATGCAATTTGATATCATCACTACACCAATACAATTATCTGAGTATGTTGCCACATTAGATAACTCACCTATTTCTTTAGACACTGAATTCGTCCGCACCCGTACTTTTTATGCCAATTTAGGTCTATTACAAGTATCACAAAATGAAAAGATCGTCTTAATCGATCCTATCGCGATCGGAGATATCAGTGCATTTTGGCAGGCGATAGATAATAAAGCCTGTATTTTACATGCCAGTAGTGAAGATTTAGAAATCATCAGGCAACAAAAGGGTGACTTAAATATTAAGTTGTTTGATACACAGGTAGCCTGCGCATTTTTGAACCACGGCGCGTCCTTGGGTTATGCCAAAATGGTTGAATTAATAGATGGCGCTGTATTAGATAAGGGAGAGTCTCGTACCGATTGGTGTGCTCGACCGTTAACCCAAAAGCAGCAACATTATGCCGCCGCTGATGTGTTATATCTCGAGCCGAGTTTAGTTGTTTTACAAGCGCAACTTGCAGAAAAGAAAATGACCGATTTTTTTGAACAAGAATGCCAAATGATTTTAGATCAAAAGATGAAACCAATTGACCCCGATAAAGTTTATAAATCATTAGATAATCTGTTTAAGTTAGATAGACACAGCTTAGCCATCATTAAAGCATTAGCTAAATGGCGATTACAAACTGCACAGGCGCGTAATCTGGCGCTTAACTTTGTAGTGAAAGCAGAACATTTATGGTTATTAGCTTATTATCAGCCAGCTTCAGTCAACGATTTAAAACGCTTAAACTTATTACCTAATGAAATTCGTATTCACGGGCAAAATATTTTATCCGTTATCGCAGAAGTGTCCACGCAAGATCCTGAAACCTATCCGCCCCTTATTTCTCGTTTAATTGATTTTCCTGAATACAAAAAAACCTTAAAAGAGATGCGTGATAAAATTAAAGCCTGCGCAGAAAAAAATGAGCTACCAGTTGAATTAATTGCGTCTAAACGTGTCATTAATGAGTATTTAAGTTGGTCTTGGAAATTAAATGATCAACAGCGTTTAACAGCACCTAAACCAAAACTGTTAAGCGGATGGCGTTTTGAGCTGATCGGGCATCAATTTAACCATTAATTTAACTGCGAACAATGACAGATTATAAGAATCGCTGATTTCATTCATCACTGTTTCGATTAACTACTGTTTTGATTCAAAAAGAAGACAAGCGAATCTAAAAACCGTCTAATTGATCTAGACGGTTAGCCTACAGTCTTAAACTAATTTCTTTTATGCATCTGATGCATATAGATTAATGCGTATCAATTAATACGTAACTAGGTTAATAAATGATAATAAAAACAACATCGCCCACCGATAAACCAACATGGCTAGAAAGCAGCAAAATTTATCTACAAAAGCGAGTTGCTATTTTATTTTTTCTTGGCTTTTCTGCAGGCCTTCCCATCCTATTAGTTTTTTCAACTTTGTCCTTTTGGTTACGAGAAGCCGGAGTAAGTCGCGCTAGTATTGGCTTTTTTAGTTGGATAGCCTTGGCTTACGCGTTTAAATGGATCTGGTCACCGTTTGTGGACCGTTTATCTATTCCAATGTTAACCGCTTGGCTTGGACGACGACGTTCATGGTTATTACTATCTCAACTAGCCATTACCGCTGCAATTATTGGCATGGCAATGAGCGATCCTCAGCAAAATCTCACCTTATTTGCTATTTGTGCTTTAGTCGTTGCTTACAGTTCAGCGACGCAGGATATCGTCATTGACGCTTTTCGTATCGAATCTGCACCAGAAAAGTTTCAAGCCGCTATGGCAGCTGCCTACATGACAGGATATCGACTAGCAATGATCATGGCTGGAGCAGGTTCTTTAGCTATTGCAGCATTAGTCAGCGACTCACAGGCTTACCAATTATCGGCATGGTCAACATCATACTTTGTAATGGCGGCTTGTATGAGCGTAGGGATTATTACTACATTTATTGCCCAAGAACCTGAATATAAAAGTACTTTACAGCCACATACAAAAGTACATTTAACCCCTATCGCACGTTTTAGGGCATGGTTAGAAATCGCAATAGTCGCGCCTTTTTCAGACTTTTTTAAACGCTATGGCAAGCATGCTTTATTAATATTATTGCTGATAGGTAGCTATCGTATTTCTGATATTGTAATGGGCATTATGGCTAACCCTTTTTATGTTGATATGGGCTATAGCAAAGGGGAAGTAGCAGCCATTTCTAAGGTATTTGGGGTAATAATGACTCTGCTTGGCGCAGGATTAGGCGGCATATTATTAACACGTTATAGCACCTATACGATCCTATTTTTAGGCGCATTTTTAGTTGTTGTAACTAATTTTATCTTTGCCATTTTAGCTTTTGTAGGAAAAGATTTAACGTTATTAACGCTGATCATCTCCATGGACAATATTAGTGCAGGCATCGCGACCACAGCCTTTATCACTTATATTTCTAAACTAACAAATATTGAATTCTCTGCTACTCAATACGCATTATTTAGTTCAATGATGTTGTTATTCCCGAAATTTATTGCCGGTTTTTCTGGGGTCTATGTAGATAGTTTTGGTTATGTTAACTTCTTTGTCGGCTCCGCCTTAATAGGCATTCCGGTACTTGGTTTAATTATGCTGTTAAAAAAAATCATCGAAGAATAAGCCAATCAATTAACTTATAACCAACGTAACTATAAGAAATTGTACTTATTATGCGAATCTAGGACTTATAACCGACGTAACTATAACCAACGTGATGATGACAAATCTAACGTTAGATATTATGTACAGTTATTGATGATTTGAAATATTCAAATAAGTATCATAACGCCGTTTTATTTCACGTACATAAGTTACGGGCTCTTGACCTCGAACATAGCCGTAACGTGCTTTGGCTGCATACTTAGGTTGCGATAATAATAGCATGGCTTTTTCAACATGATTAAACCAGACATCGTCTTGCCAACCTTTTTGCCTTGCCAAGCGAATAGCGTCTCGAACATGGCCAGCCCCAGCATTATAGGAAGCTAACGTAAACCAAGTTAGCTCTGACTTAGGGATTTCGTCTGCTTGCATTCGCTCTCTTACCCAGTCCATATAACGAATACCAGCTTCAATACCCTGCTCGGGATCATGCATATCTTGGATCCCCAATTGCTCAGCAGTGCGAGGCATTACTTGGAATAACCCTTGCGCTCCCGATAAGGATTTTGCATTGGGATCAAAACGGCTTTCTTGATGCATTTGCGCAACTAACAAACGCCAGTCAAACCCATACTCCTTGGCATGTTTTTTTACTAGGTCATCAAAAGGAGACATAACACCAGACTCAATTTCAGCCACATAACCTTTATATTGCTGATCTAAGCGTTTTTTATTTTTAAAGTATTTATTATAAATTACATTATAAAACAGACCTTTATAATGTTTTTTGATGAAAACATTGACCTCTTTTAATAACGTTTCATTACCCGCTTTAATTCCCCAACTTTGTGCCTTAGGTTCTCCTAAGGCCATAAAGGATTGAATATCATCACGAAAGGTTAACTCTAAATCAACAATATGACTGTCGGCGATGGTCATGTCATACTTTTTATCCGCCACCGCTTCAATAATTGATTCCGTTTCCATATTCTCAGGTACGGCAATCAATTTAACACCAGGTACTGTTTTTTGCAGTTGCAATGCAGTGCTCCAGTAAGCACTAGAAGAACGTGTATAAATTTTATGCCCTTTGAGATCTTGAGTTGTTTCTATCCCTGTTACACCGGATTGCCCAACCACCAACTCGGAAGCATAATGGTAAGGACGAGAAAATCCGATCCCCTTTGCCCTTCTTGCCTCGGTTGGTGTTAAAAAGCCTAATGCAATATCTGCTTTATCTTCAATTAAGTAATCTAGCAATGCAACATTATCTGGAGCAACTATAATTTCGTAACGTAATTTATTTTCTTTAGCAAAGCGCTTTGCCAATTCATAATGAAATCCTAACAACTCCCCTCGCCAGATATAATAAGATGAAAGATTATTCCTTAATACAAAGCGAACTCTGCCCTTAGCTTGTATCGTTTGCCACTGCGTGAGATTAGATTTTTTGATAGATGATGAAGGTGCAACCTTCGCGTCTGAAATGTCATTATCTGTGGTTGCATTCGATGAAGCAGTCGTTATTTTTAGCAACTCAGTTGCTAGCTGCTGCGACTGAATGAAAGCATTCAATTGTGTTAATAAGTTTTTATTTTCAATATTAACAGCCCATGCAATATCACGCTTGCCACTTGCTTGAATACTTTTTTTAATATCGTCCCGATAGGCTAAAGCAGAGGCGATTAGATTTTCATCTTGTATTGCAAGGTCATATTCGCCACTGGCAAGTCGATCATATAAAAGCTCAGTGCTAATACTATTGTCAATATAACGAATACGCATCTTAGGGTATATTTGTTGTAATCCTAGCGCGGTAGTTTGGTAGCTTTTCCCTTTTTGAATGACCACTTCACGCCCATTTAATGCACTCCCTTTTTTCAGTGGAGGTGATTGCTTGCCCAAAATGAAGTACTCATTACTTTGAATTAAAGCATCACTAAAATTAACGCGTTTTTTACGTGCCGTGGTAATGGTTAAATTCGCTGCAATCACATCCCCTTCACCTGCGATTAACTTACTAAATAACTGGTCAAACTTGGTCACTTTAACTTGTTTAAACTGAAGGTTTTGCTGTGTTGAGAATTGCTGCAGGTATTGTAATTCGAGGTCTTGAGGATGGCCATTACGTGGCAAATAAGTCTCACCACCAACCCATGTTAACACTGTCAACGTAGGTTTTTCGTTAGAAAAATAATACTTTAAAAGAAAAAGGCTCGCTATCAATATCAACACCAAGCACACAATTTTTGGTAGTGAAAATAAAGTGGTACGTTTATTTTTACCCTGACTCATAGGCTAGTGTTCCTTCAATGACTACAAAAATCCATTTATATGCACAACAAATTTAGCGCATTAAGTTTATTCACAATGTTCGAGCCTAACCTCCTATGATTTCAACATTTAAATGTTAATAAAATACAATACTCTGACTTTGAGTGATTTACCTTCAATAAGACAAAACCAATAAGATAGTTTGTCGCTATTTCTATTTATGTCGCACTGATTATTTTGATCTAAATAGAATCCAAATTATTGTAGACGCTGCATCCGAGTATAAGATTTACTATTTTATGGTAGATACCGACACTCAGTGATTTATAACATATCTTAGAGCAAAATTTAGAGCGGCCCATCCATTAATGCACCTACAACTAATGGATGGCAACCCTTTTTAGAGTTTACTGATTTTTTCAGCTCTTATTTTTCGGTAACTATCTCATTACTTTCAGCAGCCTGACCTTGCATAATGGTAATTTCAACGCGACGATTACGACGTTGCTCGGTAACGGTATTACCCAAAGTAAGCGGTTTACTATTTGCGTACCCAACCACCTGCATTTTTTTATCTTGAATGCCGTCAACTTTAAGCATTTCTTGTGCAACAGACACAGCTCGTTGCGCAGATAAGTCCCAATTAGATCGATATAATTCCGACTGTATTGGTTCATTGTCCGTATGACCTGAAATAGTCAACACACCGGGTACATCCACTAATATTTTAGCCACTTTTGCTATCACAGGCCTAAAGCGAGGCTGTAAAAATGCAGAACCAGCTGGAAAAGATCCTTTTTCTCTTACTCGTATAATTAACTGTTGCCCTAAAGACTCAATTTCTATTGCGCCATCAACAATTTCTTCTTTTAAGCTTTCTGCTACTTTTTTAGCTAAACCTTGTTGTGCAGCGACTTCAGGAGCAGGCACATCACTATCCGCTTGCTGTGATGCTTTAGTTGATGCAGCATCACCCTCATCATCGCCCTGCGCTCCTACTGAGGTATCCTTCTGTTCCTTAGAAACCTCTTCATTAGTATCTTCATTAACTTCAACTGCGGTCTCTTGCAAAGGAACATTGGCATCCCCCCCCGCTCGACTACTTTCACCCTCTTCAAAATCTAGATCTGCTTTAGTAATTTCAGTGGTATTTTGCATAATCACTTCAATCGGTGTGGGATCGGGTTTACCAGGTCTAAATTCCTGTGCTATCACCGACGTTCCTTTAGGAATATCTTTTACCTCAATGCTATTTTGGACACCGAAAGCAAACTCCATTGAACCCGCTATTTGTTTAAACTTTAAAACATCCATCTCGGAAAATGATAAAAGTAAAACAAAGAAGCACATAAGTAATGACATCAAATCGGCAAAGGTGCCCATCCATGCAGGCAATCCCTCCGGGGGACATTTACACTCTTCTTCCATTACTCTGCTCCTTCACCAGCAGCACCGCTACCTCGTTTAGATTCAGGTAAATAGTTACGCAACATGCCTTCAATAACACGTGGGTTTTGACCGTCTTGAATACCTAAGACGCCATCTAGAATAAGGCTACGGTTCAATTTTTCTTCCGCAGCTCTTAGTTTTAATTTATCTGAGATAGGTAATGCGACCATGTTTGCCACTACCGCACCATACAAAGTAGTTAATAGTGCAACCGCCATCGCAGGGCCAATGGATTTAGGGTCATCCATGTTAGAGAGCATGGCAACCAGTCCCACCAATGTACCAATCATGCCCATCGCAGGGGCAACATCACCAAAGTTTTTGAATATATCAGCGCCAACTTCATGACGCTCTGCGGTTAATCGAATATCATTTTGCAGTGTACTACGGACCACATCGGCATCATGGCCATCCACCAACATATCAACGCCTTTTTGCATAAACGGATTGCTAATTTGGGCTTCTTCTAATGCCAAAAATCCACCTTTGCGCGCTGCATCAGCCATCTCAACTACTTTTACAATTAATTCTTCTGCAGGATCTATTTTGAACATGAAGGCTTTCATGGCAACTTTAATCGCACCAAAGAATTGCCCCATATTATATTTCATCATTACAACAAAAGCGGTACCGCCAAAAACAATTAAAATAGAGGTCATATCAATAAACATATCAATAGTGCCACCCATTAACATCGCCATAATAACAAAGCCGAAGGCGCCTATAATTCCAACTAGAGTTGCTAAATCCACAGATTAATCCTTTTTAATTTTAATAGTTAAACATTACTAAGATGATAGTATAGCCATTTCTGGTTAGTTTGCAGTCAAAGATACTTTATTTAAAACAACATTTTACACAAGCCAGTAAACAGCCAACAACTTCACTATTTAGAAATTATTTTTAGCCCTTAGTTTGACATCCTTAACAGTCACGGTAATCTTGCACAAAATACTCAAAAGAGATCTCCCATGGCCCTAAAAAAACCTGAAAATATGCAATATGAAGAAGCAATTATTGAGCTTGAACAAATAGTACAGCATCTAGAGCAAGGTGATTTGCCTCTGGAAGATGCATTAAAACAATTCGAACGAGGCATTTCTCTCGCCCGTAGTAATAGCCAAAAATTACAACATGCACAACAACAAGTTAGTATTTTAATGCAAAATGATGCACAAGCACCTTTGCAAAAATTTGAAGAATAACTTTTACCTTTATCCCGAAGACTAAGCAGCTTACATGACACAATTAATTTCTACCATGCAGCAACATCAAGCACGTGTAAACGATCAGCTTGAACAATATATCAATCATCCCGCTTCTTATTCAAAAACATTAAATGAGGCGATGGCTTATGGTGCCTTATTAGGAGGAAAGCGTGTTAGACCTTTTTTAGTGTATGCCGTAGGACAAATGCTCGGTAGTAAATTAGATACACTTGACCCGATTGCAGCATCAATTGAATGTATTCATGCCTACTCCTTAATCCATGATGATTTACCAGCAATGGATGATGATGCACTGCGTCGCGGTAATGCAACCTGCCATATCAAATATGATGAAGCAACGGCAATCTTAGCAGGCGATGCATTACAAACATTAGCTTTTGAAATTTTATCTAATGAAATACCCGCGTTACCGGCTAAATCGCAGTTAAAAATGCTTAATATTTTAGCCAAGGCTGCTGGCGAAAAAGGTATGTGTGCAGGGCAAGTGTTAGATATTGCCGCAGAAAATACAGCGATCTCATTAATTGATTTAGAAATGATTCATAATGCCAAAACAGGCGCATTAATTATCGCGGCAGTGCAGATGGGAGCGTTAAGTAAAACAGATATCGATGACGCTGAATTTTTGCTATTAACAAAATTTGCCACCGCAATTGGTTTAGCGTTTCAAGTGCAGGATGATATTTTAGATATCATCAGTGATACTGAAACCCTAGGTAAACCGCAGGGCTCTGATCAACAATTACATAAATCAACGTACCCTGCTTTGCTTGGTTTGCAAGGTGCACAACAAAAAGCTCAAGACTTATATCAAGAAGCGCTTCATGCTTTATCACAATTGCCTTATAATACGCAGTTACTCGAGTTGTTTTCTCATTACATCATCAAACGCGATAAATAAATATGCCATTGGATTTAAAAAATTACCCGTTGCTCGCTAACATTAATTACCCAGAAGACCTGCGTTTATTAAAAAAACAGCAGCTCCCTGCATTTTGCGAAGAGCTACGTCGTTTTTTGTTAACCAGTGTTAGTCAAACCAGTGGCCACCTCGCTTCGGGGTTAGGTGTAGTAGAGCTTACTGTTGCTTTACATTATGTTTATCACACACCTTTTGATCATCTAGTTTGGGATGTTGGACATCAAGCCTATCCGCATAAGATTTTAACCGGCCGCCGCGACCAAATGGATAGCATACGACAGTTTAAAGGCTTACATCCTTTCCCTTGGCGTGAAGAAAGTGAATACGATGTACTGAGTGTCGGTCATTCTTCGACATCAATTGGCGCTGCCCTAGGGTTAGCTATTGCCGCGGGGAAAGAACAAAAAAATCGTAAAGTAGTTGCGGTGATTGGTGATGGCGCTATTACTGCGGGGATGGCTTTTGAGGCATTAAACCACGCAGGTGCATTACACAACGATATGTTAGTAGTGCTTAATGACAATGAAATGTCTATTTCAGAAAATGTTGGTGCGTTAAATAATCATTTGGCAAAAATATTATCCGGTGATTTATATACTCAGCTACGTGAAGGGGGCAAAAAAGTACTGTCCACTGTGCCTCCGATTAAAGAGTTAGCAAGAAAAACCGAAGAACATTTAAAAGGCATGGTTTCTCCTGCGACTATTTTTGAAGAATTTGGCTTCAATTATATTGGTCCAATGGATGGTCATAATGTGATCGACCTAGTGGATACGTTACGTAATATGCGCTCTCATGCAGGGCCGCAATTTTTACACGTAATGACTAAAAAAGGTAAAGGTTATAAACAAGCAGAGTTAGACCCTATTACTTACCATGCTGTGCCCAAATTCACCCCCGATGAAGCTTTGCCAGTGCCTAAACCCTGTGCACCTACTTTTTCTAAAATATTTGGCCAGTGGTTAAATGACATGGCCGATCAAGACGAAAAACTAACAGCTATTACCCCAGCAATGCGTGAAGGTTCTGGAATGGTTGAGTTTTCTAAACGTCACCCAGACAAATACTACGATGTTGCTATTGCTGAGCAGCATGCCGTTACCTTAGCCGCCGGTATGGCTATTGCTGATTTAAACCCAATTGTTGCTATCTATTCCAGCTTTCTACAACGTGCCTATGATCAAGTGATACATGATGTTGCTATTCAAAATCTTGGCGTGTTATTTGCCATTGATAGAGCGGGTATTGTTGGCGCCGATGGTCCAACACATCAAGGCGCTTATGACCTAAGTTTTTTACGTTGTGTACCTAATATGACAGTGATGACCCCTTCCGATGAACAGGAATGTCGTAACATGTTATATACAGGACATTTACTTAATACTCCTGCGGCAGTACGTTATCCAAGAGGCAGTGGAACAGGTATTGAAGTTGATAGCAGCATGACAATCCTAGAAATAGGCAAAGCCAAGGTGATTGCTGAAGGTCAAAAAACGGCTATCTTATGTTTTGGCACCTTTTTACAAGCAGCTATTCCCGTCGCAGAGGAATTAAACGCAACAATAATTGATATGCGTTTTGTTAAACCTTTAGACCAATCATTATTAATCAAGCTTGCGCAAACACATTCGCAAATAGTGACTATTGAAGAAAATAGTATTTTGGGTGGGGCAGGCTCTGCAGTGAGTGAATTTTTAATGTCACAACAATATACGGGTAAGATTTTACATTTAGGATTACCTGACTCATTTGTTGAACAAGGTACGCAAGCGGAAATTTATCATATGTTGCAACTAGACAGTGAAGGCATTGCAGCACAAATTGATGCCTTTTTTAACTAGATGTATCGGTTTTAACTCGCTATATAAGGTTAATTTTGAGGTTTTTTAGCTTTTAATATATGGCGATTAATCTTCATAAACGGCTTAAGTTTCTTATGCATACGAACAACAGACTTTAAAGTTTGTTGTTCTATTAACCATCCTGATTAGATAATCTACTATCTTTGTTAACTTTAAACAGAGACCAGTAGGGAATACCATTACTTGAAAAAATATCTTGCAGGTTAAACTGATTGTTTTGAGCCCAAATTTTATCTTGGTAAAATAGAGGGAAAATCCAGTTATCTTGTTGCAACTTTTGAAAGTAGTTAGCTTGAGATTTAAAATTTCCATCTATCTTTTTTTGTTTAAATTTATCTTCCAGATAACCAGTTAAAAAACTATTTTTAAATAAGTCCTCATAAATATTATCTTTACTCATCAAATTGGTTTGCCAACTAGAGATAGTAAAATCATAATAAAGGTTCGTATTATCCCAAACGTTCTGAGAGCTTACCTCTTGTACCACCAGATTAACGCCAATTTTATCTAGCATATGTGTTAATGCATCGGCAACCTTTCTTGTATTTCCCACATCATCCAACATGACTAACAAAGACATCTGCTTAGGCAAAGGTTGTACCTGTAATATTTGCTTTGCTTTTTCTAAATTATACTCAGGCATTGACAGCGTATTTTTATCTTCTTTTTGTACCAAACTATTATCAGTAAATGCCATTACAGAAGGCTGAATTTGACCATTATCTTTCAGAATATATTTCAGCATACCCGGTTGATTAATCGCCATATGGATAGCCTCACGTACCTTTTTATCGCTTAATACAGGTGACAATTGATCATTAATCGCAAGAAAGATGGCATTGGATGAAGGAACTTGTACTAATCGTGTAGAGGTGTTTTCAGCAAGGTCATCCATAAACTTATTAGGAATTGCATAACTGACTTGTACATCATTTGCTAAGAGTGCAAACAAACGCGATTGTGGTTTATTAACACGCATAAAACGAAAGAATTTGGTAGGTAACGCTCCTTCCCAATAGTTATTGTTTGCAATCACTAACACCCCTAGCACAGGATTATATTTTTGTACTAAATACGGGCCAGTACCAGACATAGTCAATTGGGTAATAGGCGGTAAAATGATTGACGGAGGGGTATCTAATAATCTTTTATTACTTTGATAAAAAGCTGAATCTAGCACAAATAAATTAGTTAAATCATCCAGCAACTGAATTTCGCTCAGTCCAGAGCGAATATCGAAGCTATTGCTGTCATTGGACGTTATAGTATCTATTTTATTAAAAAAACGTAACTTCGCATTATTTGTTGCCTGCTCAAAAGACCAAATAACATCTTTTGCTGTCAATATATTACCAGAATGGAAATGGACATTTTTACGTAAATAAAAACGAATTGTTTTGTTATTAATTCTTTTCCAATTTTTAACTAAGCGAGCTTCCAACTGTTGCTGCTGATCCCAACGAAACAGTGGATCAAATAATAGATGCTTAAATTGTTCTTCGATTAATTTTTGGTCCGCAAAGGGATTAAATGAGGTTGGTATTTTATCAACGGCAACGGTAATCGCTTGAGGATTAAATACATTTGGATTTTGTGCGAAACAACCAACAGCGTAAAATATTGAAGTAATAAAAAACCAACGTAAACGCATATTTACCTCTGACAATTGCTTATAAAGAATAGAATTGGATGAGCAAGAATAAACCTATCGCAGCAAAGATACCAGCCACAATATCGTCGATCATGATCCCGAAACCACCCTCTACTTTTTTATCTAACCAACTAATTGGAAAAGGTTTTAATACATCAAAAAAACGAAATAATAGAAAACCGATGCACACCCAAACAAAAGGAATCGCCATGCCATTTTTAATCTCTGGGTAAACCAATAAAAGCGGCAGCATGGTGATCCAATAACCTACAAACTCATCCCAGACAATCGCTTTATGATCATGCACACCCATTGCTTCGCTGGTAACGTGACAAAACCAAAACCCAGCAAAACTGGTGATCACTAATACCGCTAGGTAATATTCAATACTCAGCATGGCTAATAAATAAAATAGTGGAACCGCTGCTAAAGTACCAAATGTTCCAGGTGCTTTAGGCGCTAAACCGCTACCAAAACCAACGGCAGCAAGGTGTATCGGATTTGAAAGCTTTAAACCTTTCAAATCATCTCGAGTTAACATGTATGTGTGACCTTATTTAAAATGATCCCAGCTACTATTGTCTAATATGACAAGCTGCTCATGGTGAGTAAAAACGATCTCTGGTTCTTTATGCATAGGTAGGCTAGTAGATAAGTTATTAGATAGGCCACCAACGACATCAGTGGTCTTGGTAATTGCGTTGACTTTACCAATTTCAAAACACGATAACGATGACTCGCTCCCCTGAATTGCTAACTGATCCTTTAGTAAAGCAAGTTTATGAGGAGAAATAGTAAACAATAACTCATAGTCATCGCCACCATTAACAGCAAACTGCCATGCCTGTGAAAGCGTAATATTGCCTGATTTTATTTCTTTAAGCATAGAATTAGATAAAGGTAAATCCTGTAACCCTATTTCAGCACTACATTGTGATTGCTTTAAAATATGCGATAAATCTTGATTCAATCCGTCAGAAATATCGATGCAACTAGAGGCGCTCCCCACTAATAATGCGCCCATATCTAACCTTGGCTCGGTGAACTCTAAGGCATCGATAAAAGCTTGAGGGTCATCAAGTGATAAAGCTTGTTGCTGATTGTCTGATTGCTGCTGTTGCAATTTTACAGCTAAGCCCAGCGCCCCATTCCCTAAACAGCCACTCACACATATAATATCACCTGCTTGAGCCTGTTTACGGGTTAATGCTTGTCCTGATTTTATGACTCCTTTTGCGGAGACTGTTATTGATAAAGGCCCCTTAGTCGTATCGCCACCAATTAATTGCACATTATACTTATCTGCTAACGTAAAAAAACCGCGACAGAATTCAGCCAACCAAGGTTCATCTATGCTCGGCAAAGTAATAGCGAGTGAAACCCACCTTGCTGTCGCCCCCATTGCAGCGAGATCACTTAAGTTAACTGCTAATGATTTATAACCTAGGCGATAGGGATCTACATCTTCAAAGAAGTGTACGCCACTGACTAAACTATCCGTTGTGACGGCAAGTTGATAGCCATTGGCGATATCTAAAATCGCACAATCATCTCCAATGCCAATCACCACATCCTTTGCGGACTGGGTCTTGCGCTGGAAATAACGTGAAATAATGTCAAACTCACCCTTGCTCATTTTCTTTTTAATGACAATTTAGGTTTAGTTGCTGGGTTGTTTTTTGATGTCGAAGTCGTTTTTGCATTTTTATTCACAAATACCTTCTTGGCTTTAGGCGTTGATTTAAAATCTGTTTTTTCACCTTTCCCATAATACGGGTTGCTATCGTTACTCTGATTCTGACGAGATAATTTAGCGCTATTCGCATCATCGCTCGACTGTTGAGATTTAGGCAAAGTCGTATTGATAGCTGTCTTTGAAGAGCCTGCCACAGCTGCATTAATGTCAGCCATTTCCTGATCTGATAAATTACGCCATTGCCCTGCTTTTAGATTATTAAGTGTAACATTCATGATCCGCGTTCTTTGCAGACGTGTCACTTCATACCCTAAATACTCACACATACGACGTATCTGGCGGTTTAAGCCTTGCGTTAGAATAATAGTAAATACAAAACGACTTTCAACTTTAACAATACAGGGTTTAGTGATCGTATCTAAAATTGGTACACCACGTTGCATTCTGTCAACAAAGCGTTCGCTTAATGGGGTATCCACTGTGACACGGTATTCTTTATCATGCGCATTTTCTGCACGTAATATTTTATTAACAATATCGCCATCACTGGTTAAAAAGATAAGTCCCTCAGAGGGTTTATCTAAACGACCAATAGGAAAAATACGTTCTTTATGTTTGATTGCATCAATGATATTTCCGTACACATTTCGTTCAGTGGTACAGGTGATGCCAATCGGTTTATTGTAAGCAATATAAATACGATCAGATTTATTTGTCGCAATTTTATTGATACGTTTACCATCAACAAAAACTTCATCACCGGGTTGCACTTTAGTGCCAAGTTCAGGAACTTGCCCATTAATTTTAACGCGGCTTTGTTCAATTAATTTATCAGCTTCGCGTCGAGAGCAATACCCCGAATCACTGATAAATTTATTAAGACGTTTCTCGATATCTTGACTCACAGTAAACCCCAATGTTATTTATTTTATGACTACATACCCATCGTACTTCAAGATCTTGGTCTCGCGCGAACTTACCTATCAGTACATATGCAATACTAACAATCATTGCCCAACTTGATTGTTGCAATCTAAAAGCGATGCACGAATTCAAGTAACTAAGTTCGTGTAACTAAGTTCAAGTAGGTAAGTTCAGTAGCTAAATTCAGATAACCGGACACAATAAAGCTAATACCAATCTGCTCTGCTGCTATCAACAGTATTATAAAATCGCCAAAGAATATTACTAAGCAAAATAGGCTTCTAGGCTAGCTAACTAAAAAGCTAATCTGTCATTTTATGACTAGTATCTTGGGGCGTGTTTTACTGCTGACTTTACAAGTTGAAGTGCCATGAATATAAAACGCTATATTAAAGCATAACGGAGAAGTTAACGGAAATGAAATGCACTGCGATTAACACAATCGCATCGATAAACACCCAAAGCAGCCAAATAGCTTACTTTGCCTTACCTAGCTATACCTTTCAGAACTGGAAAGGCTAGCTTCATTTTTTATTTGTGTTCAAGTTTTATCAGTGTCCAGGTTTTATCTGGTCGCCAACTATTCACCCAAGAAGGTAATTTAGCAGCCGGCATCGGCCTTGCAATACCAAAGCCTTGAGCAAAGTGACAGCCTAAATGCAATAATGCAACACCATGTTGTAACGTTTCCACTCCTTCAGCAATGACTTCTCGTTTAAAGGCTTTAGATAATCCCATGACACCTTCAACAATAGAAAGGTCATCAGGATCATGTAACATATCTCGAATAAAAGTCTGATCTATTTTGATCACATCCACAGGCAACTGTTTCAAATAAGTAAGGGAGCAATACCCAGTACCAAAATCATCAAGTGCAAATCTGACACCAAGCTTAATACAATCAGACATGATTTTTGAAACCTTCTTGATGTCAGCAAGCGCGCTCGTTTCTAGTACTTCTAATTGTAATGAGCTTGGATCAACATATGGGTGTGCATTCAATAGCTCCGATAAGCGCTGAACAAAGTTATTTTGTTGTAACTGCAATGCATCAATATTGACACTGATAGTGGTATGTAGGCCTATTTTTTTCCAATCTGATATTTGTGTAAGTGCACTATCAATGACCCATTCGCCAATAATAATGGTCAATTCATGGCGATCAACTATCGGTAAAAAGTCATCTGGAGAAAGTAACCCTCTTTCAGGGTGAATCCAACGGAGCAATGCTTCTACTCCGATCATTTCACCACTTCGCATATTCACTTTAGGTTGATAATACAAAACAAATTCATTCTTTTGCAAAGCAACACCAATACGGAGTAAGTTCTCATGTAAACTTTTTAACGCTATATCCTGAGCCATATCAAATAGATGATAACGATTTTTACCTTCTTGTTTTGCGCTATACATAGCTTGGTCTGCATGGCGTAAAAGTTGCTCTGCATCAACGCCATCATGGGGATAAATAGTGACACCTACGCTAGCTGAAACATTAATAGTTAAATGTTCGATGGCAACAGGTTCTGACACTGATTTTAACAACCTCTCTAATAAAGGTTCACAGGCTTCCGGTGTATCCAAGTTAACCAATACTGCGACAAACTCATCACCACCAAAACGAGATAACGTATCTTCATCGCGCAGTGTTTTTTGCATCCGCTGTGAAATTTCAACTAATAATTTATCGCCAACATCGTGCCCATGAAAGTCATTAATCGCTTTAAAATTATCTAAATCGAGAAAAACGACCGCTAATGAAAAATTGTTACGTTTACATAAGCGCATTGCTTGTTTTAAACGGTCTGCTAGCAAGCTACGATTTGGTAGATTCGTTAAAACATCATATTGCGCAATATGCTCAAGCTGCTTTTGATGTACTTTAATAGCAGCAATATCAGTATAAAAGGCAATAAAATTTTTCACTTTACCAGCATCATCAGATACGGTGCTGATAGTTAATAAATGAGGAACAATATCGCCATTTTTACAACGGTTCCAAATTTCTCCAGTCCAATACCCTTGATGATAAATTGCTTGCCACATTTCATGATAAAAATCATCCGAGTAATTTCCTGATTTAAAAATATTAGTTTTTTTACCAAATACTTCATCGCTTGAGTAACCAGTTAAGTGAGTAAAAGCACTATTTACTTCAATAATATGATTGTTTTCATCGGCAATAATAATTGCTTCTTTAGCATGCGTGAACACACCTGCAGCTAGTTTTAATTTATCTTCAGCTAATCGACGGTCAGTGATGTCCACTCCCACGGCATAAATTCGCTGTTGCTCCACCGATGCTGTTGCGGACCACATAATTAAACGATATTTCCCTTGTTTATTCATGTATCTATTTTCAAAAGAGTAAGTGCTCTCTCCTGCTTGCAAATTGATTGTTTCTGATGCTGTTTTATCGGCATCATCAGGGTGGAGTAAATCGAAAACATTACTATTCAGTAATTCTTCACGACTAAAACCAAGTATCGACTGCCACCCTGTATTAGCCTTAAGAATCAAACCATCAAAGCTCACTATTACATGCAAATTCATCGGCAGTTTAAAAAACTCATTTAATGTATCGCGATTGTGTTTATCAACCGTCATATCTTTCACAAAAGCGCCCATTCCGGTTACCTTCCCGAGGCTATTAAGAATTAGGGTGTTATACCAATTGCAATAAATGGTGTGTCCGTCTTTAGTGATATTAGATATACTAAATTGCTTCCCTCCTCGATGACCTAATAGTGAATCATAATAGGCAAAAAAATCACTTCGTAAATCAGGTGCAACAATTAGGTTTACAATATTTGAACCAATAGCCTCTTCGGAAGCATAACCAAAGATCGCTTGTGCTGCATGATTCCACTCAGTACAGATAAAATTAACATCCCATGCTATTGAGCCTAATGGGGTATTTCGTAAATGTCTTGATAAACTGGCTTCGCTTTCCCTTAAAAATAACTGGCTATCTTTAAGTTGTTGTTCAGCTTCTAGTCTCGTTTTGGCCATTGCAGAAAAGTTTTTTTGTAAATCAATAAGCTCCTTGGTTTCACCAACAAAATCTAAATCTGTTTTTTCACCTAGTTCAAGTTGTTTACTGGAGACTTCAAGTGCTTTAATTGGTTTTAAAATATTTTCCCTTATTACCCAGACTGCAAATAAAGTGATCAATAAGATAAAGCCAACAAGAAATATAGTGATGCGTGACAATCTTGAGTCGATAATAGCTAATTCATGATCAAAGGGTATACCTACGATAAATCGTACAGCTTGATCATTAACTTCAGAACTTAGTTTTCTATTAACAAAGATCCTCATGTAACCATTTTGATCTTTTCTTATTTGGGTTTGTTGAGCAGATGTTGCTTTACTAAAACTTGGAATATCTTTAACTGATTTCCCAATGAGCGCTTTATTTTCAGGATAGTTAGCAATTATTTTGTCATTAACGTCAGTGATATAGGCAACGGTATTTACCGGTAAATGCGTAGATTCTAACTTTTTACTCCACCATTCCAGTGATACCACAGCAACGACCACCGCAGCAAGCTGATCTGTTTTAGTATCAATCACAGGATAAGCAAAGTTAATACTGGTGGTCTGGCTAGCTCTATCAAATTGAAATTGACCGATGGCAAAGGACCGCTTAGATATCGCCTTTTGAATATAAGGTCTGTCAGCGACGTTTACAGGCGTCGTTAAAGGATGAGCATTACAGAGTAATTGACCTTTTATGTTAGGGGCCCCAAGATTGACATAGGACTCAGATAGCTGCTCGATATCAGATAAAAAAGCATTACATTCTGCGGAATCAGGGGTTAATAACTGAGGATATTTAGATAGTCGTTTTAAGAATTTTTCAGTTTCATCAATAATTTTTATTTGTTCCGCTGCCATATAATCAACAACATCAATCGCACGTAATCTAGCAGTTTCGATGGCACTACTGCGCTCTTGAGTTGCTTGAAAAAAAACAGCAATAAATCCCGGCAATATAATCATAAAAATTAAAAATAATAATCGAGATTTTAATGAATGGAGAAAAGTGAGCATTTATCTATTACCTTACTCAACATAACGCAATGACTGCATTAATATACAAAGAACTCACCAAAAATACTGATAAAGGAGAAACGAGCAACGTAACAAATAAAGATAATAGGCCCCACCTCATCATTCACAACACAGCTTTGGTTTAAGTTTAACTTTAACTTTAACTTTAACTTTAACTGACTAGGTTATTTCTTAATTAATCTTGAACTATTCATTTCTGCTGCAAATAAAAAGCTGTCCCATTCTCTATTTTTCTGTATTGATTATTCATATCATTTTATTATGAGTCACTATTCTTTCAGTAATGTATTAAACGAACTAAAAAATGACAAGTAGATGATTAAGTCAAATTTAACTTAACTAGATAAATATATCTATGATGCAAACCACTACTTTTGAGTTGTTTTTATGATTTTGTTCTCTTTTTATCATTAAGCTTCTATTTACTGAATTGAGCGGTTAATCTAAAAGAGATGAAATGGGTGCATACCCTATGATTGAAAGATGAAGAGGTGGAAAAATAAAGAGCATAAATGATAGGCAAAAAAAAAGCTTCGCAAATGCGAAGCTTTTTCTTAAAATTGGTGCCCGGAGACGGACTTGAACCGTCACGACCATAAGTCGAGGGATTTTAAATCCCTTGTGTCTACCGATTTCACCACCCGGGCTATTATCTAAGTTTCTAGATAAGTGGCGCGAATTATATAGTACTTTTTATTAAGTACAAGACGTAATAGTAAAATAACCAAATAAAATCAGTTGATTGATGAAAAATAAAACAATACCCATTAACTCTAGTTTTGGAATGGCGACACAATAACCCTACCTAAAGCAGATTTAACATTGTTTATTATTCAAATCTAAGGCGTCCCAATATTATCGACTTGAAAATAAATCGTAGCACCTACTACTCTAACCAACGCACCACTCCCTGTAATGATTCGGTAGTATTATCTGTTAGTGGCCAATATTCTAAACCTATATATCCGCTAAAATTAGTTTGTTTAATAGCAGAAAAAATTTCAGGATAGTTAATCTCTCCATGTTGTAGTTCATGGCGACCAGGATGTCCTGCTGCATGAAAATGACCAATATAATCGATATTAGCCAATATATTGTTGATAATATTTCCTTCGCTAATTTGCTGGTGATAAATATCAAATAACACTTTTACGTTAGGGCTGGAAACTTGTTTAATAATATCAAAAGCTTCAGCACTTTTTATTAAGTAATAACCAGGGTGATCAACTAGTTCATTTAAAGGCTCAACAACTAACGTAATATCAGCGGCCTCTAACAATGGTGCAGCGGCAGTTAAACCATCTATTAATGACTGTTTTTGCTGTTCGCGTGGCATCCCTACAATAAAATCCCCCACTTGAGAAATAATAGTTTTAATTTTTAACGCTTTAGCCACAGCAATTGAATCACTTAATGCTTGTAAATAAGCACCACGTTGTTCAGCGTCTACTAAGCTGATAAATTTAGTACAGCAACAGGAAATTGATAAGTCATAACGATTAACAGCGGCTTGCAATGCGGTTAAATCTTTATCCCACCAAGACCAGAACTCTATGGTTGATATATTCGCTTGAGCCGTTGCTTGGCAAGCTTGATCAAAAGATAAATTGCCAAAAACAGCATCGATACAAAGTGAAGGTGATAATTTAGTCTGCTTTATTTGCTTAGTCTGCATAGGAACCTTTTATTATTAAATTATTTAAATAATTATGTTTTTATTATCAATTAATTGCGCATGTACTCAGTATCCATTTACTGAAATAACCATGCACTTAAAGCCACGTATTCAAATACCCATTTATTCAAACCTACGCACTCAAATAAGAGTCAACGTTAAAAAATGGAAGCAATTGAAAAAGTTATTTATTTACCATTAATAGGACACTATTAACCTTTCCTGTTAATTTGTTCACATTTATTATATCTGCCCTGATGTTTTTTCATAAACTTATCAGGATTAGTTGTAATAACAAAGTCAGTATTTAAAATAACTTAACTCAGTCATATAACCGTTATCATTCAAGATAAAAATCAGTAAGTCGTAAGGTGAGCAGATTCTAGGCTTATAGGTAAAGCGCTAACGGATATAAATACTTTTAACACCAAAGGGATCCCTATGAAAATTGCAGTTACAGCCGCGAGCGGTCACTTAGGTGCTAGCATTGTTAATGCTTTATTAGCACTTATTCCTAAAGGAAATATTATTGCATTAGCTCGTACACCAGAAAAAGCCGAAAATTTAGGTGTTGAGGTGCGTCCTGGCGACTATGAAAACCCCACTCAATTGCAACAATCTTTGCAAGATGTAGATACATTATTACTCATATCAGGTATGGATGAACCCAGTAAGCGAATTGGTCAACACCGTAATGTAATCAATGCAGCTAAACAAGTGGGCGTTAATAAGATTGTTTATACCAGCATTCAAGGTGCCGAGGAAGGCACCGCTTTTTCCCCAGTGGTGCAAAGTAACCGCCAAACAGAACAAGATGTGATAGATAGTGGTTTAGATTGGGTGATCGGTCGAAATGGTATTTATATTGAACCTGATATTGAATATATCGATAATTATAAAAAAGTTGGACATGTTTTTAACTGTGCAGATAAAGGCCTATGTGGTTATACGACGCGGCCTGAACTAGCTTATGCTTACGCGCGTATGATTAGTGAAGATAAACATAATGGTAAAATTTATAACCTAAATGGCGAGGCAATTTCACAGCAAAAGCTGACGAACTATTTAAATGATGCCTTTGATGCACAGCTAACCTACCAATCAATGAGCGTAGAAGATTATCGTAAAACCCGCTCTAATGAATTAGGCGATTTTCTAGGCACTATTATCGCAGGTATTTACCAAGGCATACGTGAAAACAAAGTGAATAATCCGAGTGATTTTTTACAAGCTGCTGGCCGTGAACATCAGAGTTGGGATAGTTTTTTTACTCACTTAAAAGGGAAGTCTGCTTAAATGGATTTGATTGATAGAATAGGTTATTTTTTAACATTATTTAGTGAGCATTTACTAATTTCATTTTTAGCTATGCTCATTGTTAGTGTGTTTGGGGTCGCTATTGGTATTTGGGTTTTTTATTCATCAAAAGCACAACGCATTATCATGCCTACCGTTAACTTTTTATACACCATTCCCTCCATTGCAATGTTTGGTTTACTCATTCCAATCGTCGGTATTGGGTTACAAAATGCATTAATTGTATTGGTATTATATGGCTTATTACCTATTGTGCACAGCACCTATAGTGGTATGAAAGAAGTCCCTTATAATTTAGTAGATGCTGCCAAAGGGTTAGGCTCAACACCACTGCAATTATTTCGTCATATTTACTTCCCCCTAGCGTTACCCAGCATTTTATCTGGATTACGAATTACCACGGTGATGGTGATTGCTTTGACAGGGTTAGCCGCTCTCATTGGTGCAGGCGGCCTTGGGCAAGCTATTTTCCGCGGCTTGAATACAATGAATACGTCATTAATTGTAACCGGTTCTTTAGGGATTTCGTTATTTGCTATTTTGGGCGATAAGTTTGTAGGGACATTAGAGAAAAAGAATAATCTTCAGCGCATCATTAGTCGTAATGCACTGCCTTCACAAAAGCATTTTATCTATATTAACCTCGCCGTTTTAGCTGTTTTATTAGTGATGTCCTTGGCTTATATTAATCCCTTCGCAAGTGCTAAAGAAAGGGTGATTACAATTGCTTCAAAACCCATGTCAGAACAATACATATTGGGCGAAATAATGTCTCAACTAATTGAAAATGAAACTGATATCCATGTAATTCGACAGTTTGGTATTGGCGGCGGCACGACTAATATACACCCAGCACTACTGTCTGGTGATCTGGACATGTATGTAGAGTATACGGGTACAGCTTGGATGAATGTGTTAAACCAAAAATCACAGCTAGATTTTGGGCAATTACAACAACAGTACCAAGAAAATTACCAATTAAAGTGGTTAGGTTTATTGGGGATGAATAATACCTATGCCATTGCAATTCCAGAATCTATCGCAGCACAAAAACAGATAAAAACGTATTCAGATTTAGTACGCCATAGTGGTGATTTTGATTTTGGTGCAGAATTTGAATTTTTTGAGCGCGCAGATGCTTATCCCAGCTTGATCAAGGTTTACCCTTTTAAATTTGCCAAACTTCATGAAATGGATATCAGTTTACGCTATAAAGCCATCGAAGAAGGCAAGGTTAATGCCATCGATGCCTTTACCACGGACGCACAAATTGAAGCCTTGAACTTGCAGGTATTAGTCGATGATAAGCACTTCTTTCCCGACTATGAGGCGGGGATCGTAATAAGAGAAGCGATATTACAACAATACCCAGCGTTAACTAAACTGTTGATGCAATTGGAAGGTGAAATTTCTACCGATAAAATGCGCAAAATGAACTACCAACTTGAAGTGTTAAAGGAAACACCTAAGGCAATAGCACAAGAATTTTTAGCAACACTAAGGAATAAACATGAGCAATAAAAAAATAGTGGTTGCCGTTAATAATGTGACTTTTTCCTATGATGATAAAATAGTGCTTAAGAATTTTTACCTTAACATTGAGGCAGGTAGTTTCGTTTGTTTAACTGGTGAAAGTGGCTGTGGAAAATCAACATTATTACGCTTGATGAATGGTTTACTAATACCGCAACAAGGTGATATCAATATTGATGGCAAACGATTGACCGCAGAAAATGCAATAGATAACCGACGTCGCATTGGTTATATACTACAAGAAGGTGCTTTATTCCCTCACTTAACCGTTTACCAAAATATGATCTATTGCCTCACGCTATTAAATATGTCGTCTGAAGCCTGTCAAAAACGCATCGATGAATTGTTGCCCTTGGTCAATTTGAGTCATGAACTACTACATCAATTTCCTGATCAACTCAGTGGTGGTCAACGTCAAAGAGTGGGTATTATCAGAGGTATTGCTCATCGCCCTGCCATTGTGTTGATGGATGAACCATTTTCAGCACTGGATCCAGAAACACGTGAAAGTTTACAAGATTTAGTAAAGAGTATTCATCAGCAGACTAATACTACTTTCATAATGGTGACGCACTCCTTAAGCGAGGCTGAAAAATTAGGCTCAGCGATCGTTAACATGTAAAAGATAAGAGAATATAAAGATGGGGAACGATTTTCAGTTCCCCTAAATCAAACTTTCTAATGCCAATACAACTCGAATTTTAAGCAAAAAAAAGCCTCAACATTAGTTGAGGCTTTTTCTTATAATTGGTGCCCGGAGACGGACTTGAACCGTCACGACCATAAGTCGAGGGATTTTAAATCCCTTGTGTCTACCGATTTCACCACCCGGGCGATTGCTTTAAAGCGTGCTTAAGCAATGACGAGCATTATAGAGAAATTAATGTCAGTCACAACCCCTAAACCGCAATAAAATATAATTTACTAACTGATTGCTGATTATTTCAACATATTGATATTTAACAAACAATTTTAGCTTAAAATACCCCCACTAACATTTAACGCTTGAAGTCACTTACAAATATATAGGTACATAAATGAATAGATAAATAGGTAAACAGCAGGCCAAATAATTTATTTGCCTTTTTTATTATAAAAAACGGATTTTAATAAAAATGTCATCTTTTAACGGTACAAGTATGCGCACTTTATTTACTATTCTATGGAAGGTTATCAATGAAACTTAATTTACTGACTAGCATTATTCTTTCTTCTACTTTAATTGGCTGTACAAATACTCCTGTAACAATATCTGGATCTGAGCAGAACATTGATCGCAATATAAGCGAAAGCATTGAGCAACACATCAACCAAAGCATTGAATTACAGGAAGCAGGACGATACCAGTCAAATATCTTTGACCAGAGTGCAGCTGAAATTGTTACTTTTGATAAGCTGACCCAGAAAACATTTGTCGTCAATGCACAATCAGGCAAGATTGATATATTAGATAGCAAAAATATTGATAACCCCACTTTTGTTAACAGCCTAGATATCAAAGCAGATATAAAAAAGCAATTCAACAGCGAAGCCGGAGCTGCTAATAGTGTTGATGTATATAATGGATTATTAGCAGTTGCTATTGCAGCTAAAACTAAAACAGATAATGGCTGGATCGCATTTTACGATACCCAAGATTTACGCTTTATCTCTGCACTTTCTGTCGGTGCCTTACCTGACATGTTAACTTTTACTCCTAACGGACAACAGTTAGTCGTCGCTATAGAGGCAGAGCCTAGCAACGGAAATTATGCCGTTGACCCAGAAGGCGAGATTGCTATCTTAGATATTAAATGGACCAATAAAATATTAAATACCGCCCTCACCCGCTTAACATTCACTGATTTCAATCATGGTGGATCGCGTCACCATCAACTACCAAAAAATTTATTATTAAATGGTTACCAAGCTAGTGTTTCGCAAGATTTAGAGCCTGAATATATAGCCATCAACTCAGATAGTAGTAAAGCTTATGTCGCACTGCAGGAAAATAATGCTATCGCGATTATAGATTTAGCAGCAAAGTCCATTGAACGTATTATGTCACTTGGTTTTAAAGACCACTTGCTAAAAGGCAATGAAATTGATGGCAATGATAAAGACAAACAAGCTTTATTAAAAAATGAAGCGTTGTTAGGAATGTATCAACCGGATTCAATTGCGACCACTCGCATTAACGGTCTTGATTATTTAATTACAGCGAATGAAGGTGACGACCGCAGTGATTGGATAAGTGATTTAACACAAGCTGATTGTGAAGCTGGGCATTTTTATTACCATTTACAAGATGCTCAGTGTGGCGATGATATAAGATTAAAAAATGCATTATCTTCTAAGGATTATCAACCGCAATTGGCTAGTGCTAAATTAGACTTATCCAACTTTACAAAAGGTGGAGCATATCAGGAGACGGTTAAAAGAATTAAATTTTCACATTCATTAACAGCTCAGCATGGTGATTTAGACGGTGATGGAAAAATAGATCGTTTATTAACCTTCGGAGGACGCTCTTTTTCTATATGGGACATTAATAGCAGTAAAATGGTATTTGATTCAGGTAGTGATTTTGAACGATTAACAGCACAAAAATACGGTAATAATTTCAACCAAACGCACAACAAACTCAAAGCAGAAAATCGAAGTGCAAAAAAAGGTCCTGAACCAGAGGCATTAACCACTGGCTCAATAAATGCTAAAACTTACGCATTTATAGGGTTAGAGCGAATGGGTGGAATTATGGTTTATGATATTAGCCAACCTGAACAGGCACGATTTGTACAATATCTTAATAATCGCGATATGACGATCAATCCAGCACAAAATAAGCAAAAGAATGAACAAGGGATCACCACCTATCAAGTTGATGCTGGTGACTTAGGTCCTGAAGGCTTCAAGTTTGTAAGTGCAAAAGATAGCCCAAGCGGTACACCAATTTTAATAGTAGGTAACGAGGTCAGTGGTACAACACGTTTTTATCGAATAGCAATAAAATAACAACATATGCTCAACCCGTTATTTACTTATCGACTTGATTAACTATTGTACAAATACAGAGTAAAAACACAAGAACCAACAAATATTTGAATCGAAACAGAGTTTTTACACTATTTGAAATTGACAACTAAAAACAGGGCGAATACAATCCGCTCTGTTTTTAGTAAATAGATTTCCCAACCTACTAAAACATCCACTGCGTTATTGATCACGCACTATAGTGGGGCTATAGCTCAGCTGGGAGAGCGCAACGCTGGCAGCGTTGAGGTCTGCGGTTCGATCCCGCATAGCTCCACCACTTTTTCAAGATTTCCCCTCTACATATTTTAATTTAAAGCGATTATTTTCAAAGTAGCTATCTTTCAAACTGATTAGCTTCCAAACTGACTAGTTTTCACACTGATCATCTTTAAAAGCAACTCTGCCAAATGAGTTTATAGTTACTATTCAAAACAGTTATTGATAAATAACAATTCATAATGACTATCCTAAATAATCATTCAAAGTAACTATTAAAAGCCACTATTAAAATAACTATCCAAAATAGCCATCCTGTTTGTAGTCACCTTTTTCTCATAGTCACTTTTTCTAAAAAATGCTATTTTTCGCTCGTTTCTACCTTTGCTTCTGGTTTTGCTTTACGACGCTGGCGAATCAGCCCTTCTTGAATAGTGGAGGCAACTAACTTGCCGTCTCGAGAGAAAAACTTGCCTGACACTAAACCACGGCCATCGGATGCGACTGAACTTTTTACCGAATAAAGTAACCACTCATCTAAGCGAAAATCATGGTGGAACCACATTGAGTGATCAATCGTCACCACTTGCATACCTTCACTAAAAAAAGAAACACCATGCGGTTGTAATGCTGTTGGTAAAAAATTGAAATCTGATGCATAGGCTAATAAATAGCGATGAACGCGTAAATCATCGGGCATACGTCCATTAGCCTTAAACCAGACTAAGCGTGTTGCCGGTTCAATTTCAGGTTCAATAGGATTGATTAATGTTACTGGACGCATTTCTATCGGTTTTTCAGCAACTAACTTGTCACGAATAGAAGCGGGTAACAGGTCAGAATGTAATAAAGCCATCTCTTGCTCAGAAATAAGATCTTCTGGGGCAGGTGCTTCAGGCATCTCATCTTGATGCTCAAAGCCCTTTTCAGGTGCTTTAAATGAAGCGGTCATATAAAAAATAGGCTTACCATTTTGAATAGCCTTGATTCGTCTTGCAGAAAGTGAATTACCGTCGCGAATTCTTTCAACATCGTAAACAATAGCCCGATCTGTTTTACCTGGACGTAAAAAATAAGAGTGAAATGAGTGTACTTGCTGTTCCTTTTTAACGGTTTCTTTAGCAGCAGAAATCGCTTGCCCCATTACTTGGCCACCAAATACTGCGCCAAACCCTAAATCTTGGCTATCACCACGAAACAAGTTTTCTTCTAACTTTTCTAAGCTTAATTGCTTTAACAGATCGTTTAATACTTTACCCATTTTTAACTCCCAAAAAAGGGCGTGTAATACGCCCTTGTTTATTATTTAAAAAGTAGTTGAAGCTTATAAAGACATGAGTAATTCACGTACTTTTGCAAAATCAACAGGGAACTCTTTTGATAATAGAGGCAATTCTGCACGTGATGCTAACTCTTCAGGAATGAAAATGTCACGCCCTAAAATATCTTCAACACTTTCTTTAAACTTAGCAGGATGCGCTGTACATAAGAACAAACCAGTTTCGTTATCTTTAAGCTGTTTCGTCAACTCATGATAAGCAATTGCGCCATGTGGCTCACATAAATAACCTAGTTTATCCATTTCGATCAAGGTGTCTTTTGTTTCTTGATCCGACAGCTTGCCATAACCTAGTTCCGTTAATGACCAGCCTTTAACTTTAAATAGCTCTTCAATACGTGGCCAGTTATTTGGCGCACTCACATCCATCGCATTTGAAAGTGTTGCTACAGTCTTTTTCGGTGCCCATGTGCCTTCTTGTAAATAACGAGGCACCGTATCATTTTCATTGGTTGCAGCAATAAAACGTTTAATCGGTAATCCTAACGCTTTAGCTAATAGCCCCGCCGTTAAATCACCAAAATTACCACTCGGTACCGAAACCACCAAGTTATCACGTTGTTCAACAGATAATTGTGCAAACGCTTCAAAGTAGTAACAAATTTGTGCAACAAGACGACTAATATTAATTGAGTTTGCAGAGTTTAAACCCACTGCTTGTTTTAACTCTTGGTCATCAAATGCTTGTTTAACCATCGTCTGACAATCATCAAAGTCACCTTCAATCGCAACCGTTGTGATATTGCCACCTAATGTACAAAATAATTTTTCTTGTAATGGGCTAATTTTTCCTTTTGGATAAAGGATAACAACATTAATATTTTCCATGCCGTAAAAAGCATGCGCAACTGCAGCGCCAGTATCACCAGATGTAGCGGTTAAAATAGTGATTTTTCCATCGTCTTTGAATTGCGCTAAACACTGCGCCATGAAACGGCCACCAAAGTCTTTAAAGGCTAACGTAGGACCATGAAATAGCTCTAATGCATTAATATTTTCAGTCACTTTTTTAACTGGAGCAGGAAAAGTAAAGGCATTAGATACGATTTCATAAACAGCTTGCTTGCTCAGTTCATCACCAATCAAATGTGATAAAATTTCAGTTGAGCGATCCACTAAATTCATTTCAAGTAACGAATCGATATTGTCTAATGGAATAATAGCTTCAGGGAAAAATAAGCCTTGGCCACGCCCTAATCCTTGTTTAACAGCTTGTTGAAAGCTGACTTGTTCGCTGTTGTCTTTAATGTTGTATAAATTCATAATTCTTTTCCTAACACGCGTGCACCTTGTTCATCAAGGTGACAAATATGACAGAACCCCTCTTCATTTTGAAGAAAGTTTTCCGTTAACCAAGTTTTTAATAATTCTGCTTGTGACAAATCACTCATCACTGCAAATACCGTTGGGCCAGAGCCAGAAATCCCCATCGCCAGTGCACCACTTTGTTGTGCAAATAAGCGCGCTTGATCAAAACCTGGAATCAATTGAGAACGATAAGGTTCAGCAATCACGTCATTCAGCATTAACGCTGCTAAAGCCGGTTGTTCACTATGACAAGCATGCACAAATGCCCCTAAGCGACGGCCATAAGTCAAGGCATCAGACAAGCGATATTGCGATGGTAATATGTCACGAGCTGCGGCGGTTGAAATAGTAATACCAGGATAAGCAACTACCCAATACCACTCTTTAAATGAAGGGATGGTCTGGCTAATAACGCCACCTTCATTGATCATCAATTGCATACCACCAAGGTAACAAGGAGCAACATTATCATAATGTACGCTGCCACTAATTTTACCTTCCATTTCACCCATGATAGTTAACATCACATGCTCATCTAATAGATAGTCATGCCATGCATTTAAGGCTTCTAGTGCAGCTACGATGGAACTTGAACTAGACCCCAAACCACTTCCAACAGGAAGATTTTTTTCTAAGGTCAATGACACGGGTAATATTTCTTTATGCTGCTTTGCAAGCTCCGCCTGGTAAGCTAAATAACAGTCGTAAACAATATTACTCTTAGAGTCATCGGGTAATTTATGTGCATAAGGGCCAACACATTGTAATGAAAACCCGTAATCACCTTTAGTGATCATAACGCGGTCACCTAATGGAGAACCGTCAATAGGAGTTAAAGCGCCACCTAATACGTCAAATCCCACACTTACATTTGCCGTTGAAGCTGGAGCGTAAACAACAATAGACATATTAAAACCCCTGTTTCTGAATTTGAACGCTGTTCGTAAAACACATTACGCAAGCATTTTTAAATTGTTTTATAGTAGCAAAAATTGCAACCATGTTAGAACTCCTGTTTCCAGTTCAATGTACGAAGTACATCAGCAAACACACCTGCTGCCGTGACTTCCGTACCAGCACCATAACCGCGCAATACTAACGGAATAGGTTGGTAATATTGACTATAAAACGCCAGCGCATTTTCGCCATCTTTTACTTTATTCAATGGATCGTTTTCATCCACGGCCATAATACTACATTTACATTTACCATCTTCAATGCTGCCAATGTAACGTAATACTTTACCTTCTTCATTAGCTTTATCTTGCAACTGTTTAAAGTACTGATCTGCTTCTGGCAAACGTGCCATAAACTCATCAGCAGTCCCAGTATCATCAAAACCAGGCGGTAATGCTTGCTCTACTTCGACATCATCTAACGTTATGTCCATTCCAGACTCACGGGCTAAAATAAGTAGCTTACGCGCAACGTCTGTTCCACTTAAATCATCACGAGGGTCAGGTTCAGTAAAACCAAGATTACGCGCTTCAGAGGTTACATCTGAAAATGATTTTCCATCATCTAACTTACCAAAGATGAACGATAAAGAGCCAGATAAAATACCATTAAATTTAACTAAACGGTCACCTGCGTTGAATAGATTTTGTATATTTTCAATTACCGGTAGACCAGCACCCACGTTAGTATCATATAAAAACTTACGACGTTTCATTAACGCAGTTAAACGTAACTGGTGGTAGTAATCCATGCTACTTGTGTTAGCTTTTTTATTGGCAGTGACCACGTGGAAACCTGCGCCTAAAAAGTCAACATAACGTGCTGCAATACCATCATTACTAGTACAGTCAACAATCACAGGGTTAATAATATGCGAACCATTAACGAGGTTCTTCATTGCCACTAGCGATAACTCTTCAGTGGCATCTTTTAATAAATCGCGCCAATTGTTTAGGTCAACACCATGAACATCCAATAACATCGCACGGCTGTTAACCACACCACAAACTCGAATCGCAATATTGCGTTCTGCTAAATAGGTCTGTTGGCGATGAATTTGATCAATCAATGCACCACCAACACCACCACAGCCAATTACAAACAGGTCAATAAATTGCGTACTGCTAAAGAAACTGTGATGACATGCAATCACTGCTTCATTGGCTTTTTTCTCAGAAACAACGGCAGAGATAGAACGTTCTGAAGATCCCTGTGCAATTGCAGTCACGTTAATAGAAGCATCGGTCAGTGCGGTTAGGAAACGCGCGGCAACACCTTTTTCTTTTTTCATGCCATCACCAACAAGCGAAATAATAGCTTGTTTGTCAATCACATCGATTTCTTC
Source organism: Vibrio sp. 1-Bac 57 (assembly GCF_037546855.1). NCBI lineage: Bacteria > Pseudomonadati > Pseudomonadota > Gammaproteobacteria > Vibrionales > Vibrionaceae > Vibrio > Vibrio sp. 1-Bac 57. The sequence continues at coordinate 83,278 of NZ_JALAAC010000006.1, forward strand.
TAGTAAATTATTTTCAAATTCTAGGCTAAATTCTTCAGTTAATGCATCTATCGCTTGTTGTGTATCATTTGAATAAATACAAAAGCTTAAACTATATTCCGATGAAGATTGAGTGATCAAAATAATTGAAACACCAGCACGAGAAACCGTCGAGAAGATACGACCCGCCATGCCTACAATTCCTTTCATACCAGGGCCTGAAATACTTAGCATACTCAGTCCTTTAAGATCTGAAATGCCTTTTACACGTAACTTCTGATTACTTGTTTGTGCACTAATCAAGGTACCTTCCGCTTGAGGATTATGTGTATTTTTAATAAGACAAGGAATATGGTGCTGCGCAATAGGCGCGATAGTTTTTGGATGCAATACTTTTGCGCCAAAATAAGAAAGCTCCATGGCTTCTGCATAGCTTAACGATGTGAGTAATTTTGCATCTTTAACTAAACGCGGGTCACAGCTGTAAACGCCATCAACATCGGTCCATATTTCACAGCATTCTGCTTTTAAACAAGCGGCTAAAACGGCAGCTGAATAATCTGAACCATTACGTCCTAAAACTAATGTTTCACCTTCTTCATTACCTGCTGTAAAGCCCGGCATTAAATAGATAGCGTTAGCAACAATTGCATCTTCAGCTAATAATTTTCGTGATGTTTTAATATCTATTTGTGCTTCTAAATAACCACCTTTAAAAGAGATTAATTTTTGTTGAGGCACAATTACTTCAACATCTTGGCCTTTAGCAATAAGCAATTGCTTCATACAAGCAACACTTAACACTTCACCTTTACTTAAAATACGTGCTTCGATACTCGCTGGACATTGGCCTAATAAACGCACGCCTTCTAATAAATTACTCAGTTCAGCAATTTCATTTTCAAAGGTGTTGCGTAACAAGTCGTCTGCTAATTCTGCGTAGGTTTCTTTTAGGCCTTTAATGAGCTCAGAGAAGATTTTTTGAATTGCAATTAAATGCTCATCAGCAGACAATCCTTGGCTGGTTTTTTCTACTACCGCTACCAAGTTATTGGTCACCCCTGAAGGCGCTGATAATACAAGAGCGATTTGAGACTGTTGCTGATTGTTAATAACAATATCAGCCACCTGATTGAAACGTTGAGCATTTGCTAATGAAGTGCCGCCAAATTTAAGTACGCGCATCGTACCTCCCTGCTTTAATACGAAAAAACCCGCTTTCAATAGCGGGTTTTATGAATGTATAGATTTTCTTTTTTACAAATAGCAAAAAAAGCTGCGAACTAAGCGCAGCTTTCTTCGGTTTGAGCGGAGAAAATAAAATAAAATACATGTGTGTTAATAGTTTCATTATTAAATAAATTTATGGTGAGATTATATCAAAGCTTATAGCGTACTGGAACAAACAACCGATCGAGCTTGCAATTAATTCGCATAACAAATAACAAAATGTTAATTCCCAGCCTCTGTGACTTGATAAATATCAAATAGACAAGGTAAAACGCTTGTTTAAATCCATAATAAGTTGTTATCTATATGTTAAGTAATTACACTTTAAGCACTGAAAACTGAGACTTTTTAAACAGCATTAAATTTAGCATGATTAATTGTTTAAAAAAACGGCCGAAAATCTGCGCGCCATGACAGTTTCACTTAACCTAATATTATCCCGCACAGGTTGAGCAAAGCATTATTAATTTTTATAGGAGTCAATTCATGTCTAGCGCTAACATTTTAGTTGTAGAAGATGAGTTAGTAACAAGAAGTACATTAAAAAGCGTTTTTGAAGCCGAAGGTTATCAAGTATTTGAAGCTAATGACGGTACTGAAATGCACCAAGTATTAGAGCAAAATGAAATAAACCTAATTATCATGGATATTAACTTACCAGGTAAAAATGGACTTTTATTAGCAAGAGAGATACGTGAACATAAAAATATTGCACTTATTTTCTTAACCGGTCGTGACAACGAAGTGGATAAAATCCTTGGTTTAGAAATTGGCGCAGATGATTATATTACTAAACCTTTTAATCCGCGTGAATTGACCATTAGAGCGCGCAACTTATTAACACGTACCATGCAAGACACCCTATATTTTGAGCAAGTACGCCAAAAGGTTGAGCATTATAAATTCAGTGGTTGGACACTAGAAATAGATAGTCGCTCGTTGATTAGCCCCAATGGTGAAGTGTTCAAACTACCGCGTAGTGAGTTCCGAGCGATTTTACATTTCATTGAAAATCCAGGGAAAATACAAACTAGAGCGGATCTATTAATGAAAATGACAGGACGAGAATTAAAAGCGCATGACCGCACGGTAGATGTCACCATACGTCGTATTCGTAAACACTTTGAAACCGTCCCAGAGTCAGCAGAAATTATTTCGACGATTCACGGTGAAGGTTACCGCTTTTGTGGTGAATTAGAATAACTCGCTGCTATTGCCAATTCAATGTGGAGCGAATTTAAAGTAAACAAAAAAGAGATCGTTATCTACATTGATTAAATTTAAAAAGGCCAGTTTTACTGGCCTTTTTTATTATTTGTAGCATATTTATCTGGTTTAATTAGGCTTAGAGCCAACTAATTAAAATCGTTCAATTAGAAAGCCTAAATTGTAAAAATCACCTTATTTATTAACCCAATTTAAAAACCTTCAGACCTAATCTACATAGATATTACCCGCTATTGGCAACAATCCACTTCCTCAGTTTTTTTACATCCTCAAGGTAACCGACTTTGATCAACTCTTGCCAATCATCAATATTGTCCCACCAAGCCGGTAAGTCTGGGGATTGCATCTTTTGCGCTAACTTCTGAATACGTAATAGCCCTACGGAAGCGGCAGCACCTTTAATTTTATGTGATTGCGAAGCGATCCCTTTTTCATTTTTTGCCACCATATGACTTTCTAGAATAGACAAATATTCAGGCATCATAGTTTCAAATAAAGAGACGTTATCTAACATCACTGAAGTCGGTAAAAACTCCATTAATTCTTTCAACATTTGTTCATTAAATAATTCAACCTTAGGCGCTTTTTGTATCGCAGGCTGCACATTAATGAGATTAGTAACCACTTCTTTTTGTTCACTGAAATGGCGTTCCAACATGCTATTAAATAAAGGCAAACTTAAGGGTTTACCAATTGCATCATCCAAGCCTTTTTCAATAAACTGCTGTGTATCGGAAAATACATTTGCTGTTAAGGCAACGATTGGCGGTAATTCAGAATGAATTTCACGTAGACGCTGTGTCACCTCATAACCATTCATGTCCGGCAATTGTATATCCATCAGAATCAACTGATATTCTTTATCGGCCACCTTATCGAGCGCTTGCTGTCCATCCATTGCCACATCTACATGGTGACCTTGCTTTTCTAATAAGGCCCTTGCAACTAAGATGTTTAGTTCTATATCTTCTACTAGCAAAATAGACAATGTTGGTACTTGGAAGATTGACTCTTTTTTTGATGCAGCAACACACACTGTCGGTAAACTAAGCGTGAATGTACTGCCTTTTCCTAATTCACTACGAACCGTTAAACGCCCATTCATTGCTTTAGCAATTTGGCTTGAAACCGACAAACCTATACCCGTTCCCGTTGCATGACGCTCCCCCTGCACTTGATAGTACATGGCGAATATTTTATCTAACTTATCTTTGGGAATACCAACGCCAGTATCTTCGACTTCAAAATTTAACCATGTTTTTTGATCTTCTATAAAACTGCTACAACGTATAGTCACTTCACCTTGTTCGGTAAACTTAACGGCATTAGTGATCAAGTTCCATAGGACTTGTCGTAAACGGGTACCATCAGAGTTAATACATTTAGGTAACTCCCCTTGTTGTTTGAAGATTAAAATTAACTTTTTTTGCTCCGTTTGAATATACGCAAGGCTTTGTAAATCATTAATAAAATCATCTACATTGATACAGTCATTGACTAAATTAAGACGTCGTCTGTCTAACTTATCAAGGTCGACAATATCATTGAATATATTCCCTAGGGTGATAGCACTCATATGAATGGTTTTAAGATATTGAGTCTGTTCTTTATTAAAGTTTTCATCTAGTAACATGCGACTTAAGCCAACGATACCATTGAGTGGCGTTCGCAGTTCATGACTAATCGTTGAAATAAAAGTAGTTTTATCGCGACTGGCTTTTTCTAAAAATTCCTGGTGTTTTTTACGCTCAGTAATGTCGCGACCAAAACCAATTAAACCAACACATTCACGCTGGCTATTAAATAAGGGCAACGCACGGATTTCAAAATAGGCCATGCGCCCGTTTGGGTATTCCAACCACGTTTCATGGATCTGCTCAAGATGCGTTTCAATCACTTTTTTATGTCTCAATGACACAGAGTGAGCATACTCATCGGAATAGATATCAGCAGGTAATAAACCAATTAATTCAGCTTCTGTTTTACCCGAGATCTCTTCCATTGCTTTGTTACAACTGACAAAGCGCTCCACTAAATCTCGATGAAAAATCAAGTCGGGAGAGGTATCAAAAAAAGATTGTAGTAATTTTTTCCCTTCGCGCAGTTGCCGCTGTGTTTTTTGATGATCAACAATCTCATTTTCTAACAAGTGTGTTTTAGCTTTGTCTCGCTGTGATATTTTCTCTAATTTAGCGACTGTCATTGCTAAACGTTGACGCGCATTATCTAAATCATCAACCACTACCGTTAAAAAATACACCGCCCAAGGTGTGATCAATAAACCTAACATAACTGAACGATAAATATCAGCCATATCGAGTGTTTCAGAAAATAGCTGTGCAATGATAATTTGAATACAAGCATCGCCTAGAATAATCGCAAAGGCTAACAACATACTAAATTTTATAGGGCCTAAACGTTTCAAGAGCGAAACATAATAATGTACCCATGTTTTTAGATTAAATAAACTCACAGTTCCTCACAATATTAATAACTTAAATGAATGACAGGATTAAATGATAGGACGCTTAGTGTAACCGTTTTTTAGCCATTAAAAATAATCCCAAGTGCTCAGGGTTTGTTATTCTGTATTCAATATTCATTTATCTGAGACACAATACAAATAAAGGCAATTGGATGTTGCATTGTATCGTTATAACTTCATCCAATTCATTTTACACCTAGACTCGACATATAATCATAATCGACATCAATAAAGCATTTAAAATCAATCATTTTTTAAGTATAGGGATAAATTATCAATCACTTAGATAAAACCTTTGTATTTGGTGGTTTTTAATTTTTGTGATCCCGTTTATAATGCGCGCTTCTTTTTATATTCATTTATCCATGTAAAGCATGTTGAAGGGAGCCTTATTGAATGGCAATGCCAGATATCGCAAATAGTGCACAAGCTCAAACAGAAGGCGCGTTAGATCGCGTAGGTATGAGTAATATTGAGTTACCATTGATGGTACAAACAGATAACTGCCCTGCTCAACAAGTCAGTGCTAATGCTGAATTATTTGTTAATCTGGGTGACCCGCAAGCCAAAGGCATTCACATGTCACGCTTGTACCTGCAACTAGATCAACTTTCAACAGAATCTGAACTAACGTTAGCGACATTAACGACTTTATTAGAAGGGTTTATCGAGAGTCATCAAGACTTAAGTTCAGAAGCCTTTGTTAAAATCGCATTTGATTATAATTTACGTCGCAAATCATTAATCAGTGAAAAACGTGGTTGGAAAGCTTACCCAATTGTTATTATCGGACGTTTAATAGACGGAGAGCTGGATATTGAGCTTCAAGTTGATGTGCCATATTCTTCAACTTGCCCATGTTCAGCAGCGTTAGCTCGTCAATTGATTCAAGATGCATTCAGTAAAAAATATGCGCAAGCAGCAACACTTGATAAAGACGAAATTGTGGCTTGGTTAGGTTCTACTCAAGGTATTGTAGCAACACCGCATAGCCAACGTAGTGTTGCACAGGTGAAAGTTAAACTTCAGACAACTGCTGATAACTTCCCAATTATTGCACTGATTGATTTAATTGAAGCAACATTAAAAACGCCAGTACAAGCAGCGGTAAAACGTGAAGATGAACAAGAATTTGCACGTTTAAATGGTCAAAACTTAATGTTCTGTGAAGATGCTGCACGTCAATTACAATATGCATTACATCAACAAACACAATTTAGTGATTTTTGGTTACGCGTAAATCATTATGAAAGTTTACACGCGCATGATGCTGTATCGGTTACCACTAAGGGCATTAAAGGCGGTTATCAAGCTTAACCACTAATAACATTGTTTTATTAAGCTTAATAAAAAACCTTGTTCAGCAATGACCAAGGTTTTTTTGTATGCGAAAAAGAAAAATAAGATGAGTGCGATTGCTATTAAAAAACTAAGATCAGATTAACTATAGCCAAGCTAACTATTGCTCACCAATGGCCTCTAGAAAGGGGACATCAGTTTTAAAGCACACCATTTTTTTAGTGTAAGGATGCTTGATGCTTATTTCACTTGCATGCAATAACAAACGAGGAGATAAACTTAATGCCAACGGATCTGCATAAAAATCATCCCCTAAAATAGGGTAACCCATTGCCATCATATGCAATCGTAATTGATGAGTTCGCCCTGTAACAGGCATCAATTTAATTAATGTGCTTTGTTTTCCATAACTCACCACTTCATAAAAGGTTTTACAGGCTTTACCTGATTCAAAATCAACCTTATGTTTTGGCGGGTTCTCTTTGTCTTTACTCAGTGGTACATCGATACAACCTTGCGGCTGTGGCACATGTCCTAAAACACGCGCATAGTAGATTTTTTTTGTTTCACGTTCTTGAAACTGTATTTTTAGCGCCCTTTCAGCTTCTTTTTTTAAAGCAAAAATGATCACACCAGAAGTGGCTAAGTCTAAGCGGTGAACAGTATGGCTATTAGGATGTAATTCAAGCAGACGACTGTAGATACTGTCATGTCGTTCAATATCACGCCCCGGTACCGATAAGATCCCAGCAGGTTTATTAAATACAATCATATCTTTATCTTTATAGATGGTATCTAACCAAGGGTCTGTGGGAGGCTTATAATCAAAGTCATTCATAACAGTTCACTGCATTTAAATAGATTTTAAAGAATACCGATAGCGACATTAACGTCAATAACGTCAATAACGATACTAATATCAACATATGATAGATACAAAAAAGGCTGAAATCCGTTAAGAAATCAGCCTTTTTTAGTAGGTGGTGGAGATGGGGGGAGTCGAACCCCCGTCCGAAAAACCTACATCCTCGGTACTACATGCTTAGTCAGTTATTTGGTTAACTCGTTAATCTCCAACTGACAGGATATTAAAAAGCGAGTCCGATACTATTTCGCGGTTCACCCTCGAACAAGGTTCCCTCGCTATCCGATGTAAATGACCTTCCGAATCCCTACCCATTGGAAAAGCGCGGGTGGAAGGCTAGCTAGCCTAAGCTGCTAGAGAGTAGTTAGAGTCGTTTGCAACTATAACGTTGGCGGCTTTTTACGAGGCCAACCGCCACCTCGGCATGCACCTTGGGTTTCAAGAATCTCGTCGAGTCCTAAATCATCCCCACAGTGGTTAGTGATAAATCACCAACAAGTTAAGTTTAACAAAGCTAAGTGATGCAAGATAGCATTATCTTGCATGTTGTTTGCTAACTGCTTAATTATCGAACGCTATGCTTCATCATACGTTCTTTTTGAACTTGCCACTCACGATCTTTAACATCACTACGTTTGTCGTGATCTTGTTTACCTTTTGCTAAAGCAAACGAGATTTTTACCCACGCATGTTTCCAATAGAGTGAAATAGGAATAATGGAGTACCCCTGACGTTCTACTTTACCGACTAAGTTATCAAGCTCACGGCGTTTTAGTAATAATTTACGATAACGTAAAGGATCACAAACTACGTGCGATGATGCGGCGAGCAATGGTGGAAATGTTGCATTAAGTAAGAAAGCCTCTCCATTTTTTAAGAAGATATAACTATCTGCAATATTTGCTTTACCTGCGCGTAAAGATTTCACTTCCCAACCTTGTAACTCAATTCCCGCTTCAAAGCGTTCCTCTAAGTGGTATTCATGAGAAGCACGTTTGTTACGTGCAATCGTATTGTCGTTATTTTTTGGTTTTGAGTTTTTTTTAGCCATAACCTGCATTATACCCTTTATCATTCAAGGTGGAAAGTTCAGCAAGCATTGAAATGAACAGGATCTAGGCAGAAAGTTGGAGATATAACGGGTTAAATTATAACTTTCTAACCACTAAGATGTTTACTTCAGAATTTGCTCTATGAGTCGCTCGCTGAGAATCAACTTTGTAATACAATACTGAGTAATGATCAACTATTATCATCACCTTATGATCTTGATTTTAATCGACAAGCTAGTGACGGAGTAAAACATGTTAATGACTGAAATGTAACTAGCATTTGTTGTTAAATGATTATTTTATTTGTTTGAAAGTCATTCATTTATCAGCATTTTTTTGCTATTTTTTTTCAGTTCGCGCATCGCATCGTGTAAGATACCCTTTTTCAACGAGGTAAGATATGGCTAAAGTATCACGCAGCGCATTGTTGATGTATAGCGCACAAGAAATGTATCAACTAGTGAATGATGTGAATGCTTATCCTGAGTTTTTACCAGGTTGTAGCGAAACAACGGTTTTGTTAGATCAAGTGAATTTAATGAAAGCGTCCATTAAAGTTTCTAAAGCGGGTATTAGTCAAACCTTTGTTACAGAAAACACATTGGTTGAAGGCCAATCTATTTCGATGAAATTGCTAGAAGGCCCCTTTAAACATTTAAGTGGTGGTTGGACTTTCACAGCTTTAGATGAGCAAGCCTGTAAAGTGAGTTTAGATTTAGAGTTTGAATTTAGTAATTCCATTGTTAAATTAGCCTTTGGACGTGTTTTTCATGAATTAATCGGCTCTATGGTTAAATCTTTTTCAAACAGAGCAAAGACCGTTTACGGTACACGTTAATATATCTCGAGGGAGCATGTAATGAGTGGATTAATAGATATCGAAGTGGTTTATGGCATTCCCCACAAGCAAGTTTTGTTGTCATTAAAAGTACCCGAAGGGACAACGATTGAAAACTGTATAAAGTTATCAGGTATTGTAAAACACTTTCCTGAAATTGTGCCTAGTGAAGCGGTTGTAGGTATTTTTAGTAAGCCAGATAAATTAGATAATACGGTTAAGCAAGGTGATAGAATTGAAATTTATCGGCCACTAACCGCTGACCCCAAAGAGATGCGTAAACTAAGAGCAGAAAAAGCCAAGCAAGCGAAGAAGAGTTAGTTTGTAACGAAACCTGATAATGAAAATTTATGTTTCTGCTACCTACAAAAAAGCGCCTTTCGGCGCTTTTTTTGATCGATTCAATTTTTATTTTATAGTCATAAGATTAAAATTCGTGACTATATTGTACAGCAATTAATAATGCATCTGCATGTGTCGTACCTGTAATAGAAGATAGCGCAGTACTTTCAGAGACTGATACGTTTTGTCCTAACAGATAAGTTGCACCAAAATCCATATTACTATTTTCAGAGAAATGATAAGTAAAGCCAGCAGAGAACCATTGGCGATCTGAATCTGGTACCGAGATTGAAGTCACCTTATCTTGAGCGCTCATGTCGTACATATAACCTGTACGTAATGTCCACGTTTCATTTAAGTAATAAGTCCCTCCAATTGAGAAGTGCATTGCATCTTTCCACTTATAAGTACTGATAGTATCGAACGCGTCAGACTCTAATGTGTCGAATGAAGACCAACCAATCCACTGAACACTATAATGAACAGCATATTGAGTATTTTTAATACGATGATAACCAGAAAATTCAGCCATATCTGGTAACCCTAAATATAATGAGTCATCTTTAGTCTTAACACCATTGAAGGTTACATCACCTTTCACCTTTAATTCTGGGCTATAGTGATAAGATAATCCAAATCGATTATTTGCATTTAATTCAAATACAGCGCCTAAATTAAAACCAATCCCAACTCCTGCAACATCTGCATCTAAAGCAGTAATACCACTATAAGGCCCTAAATCATCGCTTAATGTTCTTTTTAATTCTCCTGTTCCATAAATAATGTCGACTCCAGCACCAAGGCTCCATTGCTGGTTAATACGATAAGAAGCTGCTAACCCTAAATTTAAACTTTTAACATCTGTGAGACCACCGAACTCTGAGCCGGAAAATGAGTCATTGAAGTCAGTTCGCGTGCCAAAATTGGAATATAAATCAACCCCCACAGCAAACGTTTCGTTAATTGGAAAAATAACATGTAGATTAGGTGAGACTGAGACGCCACCTGCATCATCATAACTTGAGCTTTTACCTGATGCAGTTAAGCCATTATAAACACCATCTGACACTGAAATATCTGTTTTTAAGACATTAACACCTAACGATAAAGCTGTTTTATCAAACAATGCCATTGCAGCTGCATTACGTGACATAACAGAGGCATTATCAGCAATAACAGCATCACCAGCAAAAGCGCGACCTAAGCCTGTTGCAGACTGTGAGTTTAATTGAAAACCAGCAGCATTAACTTGTAATGCAGTGAGTGAAATTGCACTCGCTAAGAGTGTTTTTTGGAAGAAACATAAACCTTGCATCTGAGTGCTCATAATACCAATCCTTGCTATTGTGATCTCAGCTGTATTGCATTATCACTTAATGATTATTAAAGAAGCATAATTCAGAAATGATATTTGCACTCAGTTATGCACTAAAAGCGTGACAGAGTGCAAATGCTTATCATGAAATTTTACTTAATTGGCGACATAAAGAAGGGATTGAATGAATTTAACAGTTAGCTAGTGCATTAAAAGTGATTAAAATTAATGCACTAGCGTAAATAAGGAAGATCTAAAAATTTAAATTAATATTAATAAACAAGATGTACTAAATTAGTATCAGACAAAAAAGTATCGTCAGTGACACCTAATTTGTTATAACGGATCAGTTCGCGTAACCCATCAATATAAGCCTGCCCACGCTCAGAATATTTAATCAAAGTACCCGCTAACAAAGTACCTGAAAAGGTTTTATTCGCTGCCACTTTTTTTGCTCGTAGGTCACGTAATGATTGATATGCTGAAGTAGAGTTAATATTCAACATATAACCTTCTACCGAAGCTAACGGAGTATCGAATCTCGCAATGCCATAATTACCTAATTCAGTACGTTGTTGTTTGGGTTTAATTCCATTACCACTAAAATCCCACTGTCCGAACAGTGCATTTCCTTCAAGTGCAAAACGTGACGTTCCCCAAGCACTTTCCTCCGCTGCTTGTGCTAATGCTAACGAAGGTGGAATAATATTAACGCGCTTCAATAACTTCTGTTTAAGCTTATTGGTTAAAACCTCTGTATCTTCATCTATAACACGATATTTAATAGCAATAGCGATTAAATCAGGAGACGTTAGCTTGGAATTTTTTACAATCTCACGCTCATGTAAAATATTTTCATTTGAGACTAAAATTAAAGGTAAAATCAAACGCAGAAAAATACTCTTTTTGGTGTTCACCGGCATATTTTGAGAAACTTTCTGCCACTCTGGACTAATCCCTTCAAATGTTAAACGCGGAACTTCCTTTGAGCCTTTATCCCAGTAACCAGGGGTATAATGTAAATCATTAAATACCTTTTCTAGATCCTCTAAAGAAGTAATTTTGATTTCAGTAGGGTTAGCCATCAATTGCTGAGTAGGAGAAATCTTCTCTGAACAGGCAGATAAAAACAGCACGCTACAAAGCATACCGATAATATATTTTTTCATAAAAATCTCCGTAAAATAATTAACTTTCAATTCGTTAACCGTTTCACTGTGGTAGTAATAAAGTAAATAACATCATTAGCATCGCGCAAACTAGGTTAATAATTGATTGCGATATGACAACACGACCTACAAATAAATTCATAAAATAATAAAAAATCATGATTACGTTCTATTTTTTACTATCAACAAGGTTCTAACCAATAGGCTATATACGTGGTACGCAGAAAAAAGGTTTACTTTGAATTGTAAATTGATGCCGTTAGAAAGATTGATAGTTACTTATTAATTCAATTTAAACTATCAACCCTTTATAACTAGATGTGGACTCTGTCACTAAAAATCAAGGGTATTGTTAAAAAATAGGCTGAGCCATCACTAATAAAAACAGAGACAAGACTCACGAGGAAGCCGTAAGTAATTTTAACATACGACACGTGTTAGTTGATGAGCGTGAGGGGTATCAATATCACTAAATAACCACCCACTTTAATTAAAGTGCGGAACTGCCTGAAAACAAACCAGCTAGGTTCAACAAATGAATAATAGGCAACATCAACATACACAATAATGCCAACCACATAAGCCAACCGATAAAACCATTGCTCCTCATGGTTTTTAAAATACTACCACCATGAGTTTTACCTACAAAGTATAAAAGGCAATATTGGATCAGCATGATCCCAATCACAACCGGTAATGCAGGTAACCCCAAAGACGCAACAACCATAGGAATAGTCAAGACTGACATATACGCAACAGCAATTATGATCACAAACTCTTTTGGACGAAAACCAGTTAAATCCTCAAGGATTGAATCACTCTGTGTTGTATCCTTATTTTTCATATATACCTCTTCATTTTAAACATTACGAGTGTTGTTCAGCATTACGGATTCACATTGAGAATTAAACAGCTCACGTTTTTAACAAAATGACATAGATTATCGTTAAAAATAACCTATGCAAATTATGATCATTAAAATTATAGCTATTAAAACTATGACCATTACAGCTATGACCATTAAAAGAATAGTTTTAATTTATGAACTCTTTTTAATGCCTACCCAACATTTGTATGATAAATGCAATTTCAGTGTTTGTCTCAATAAAATGATGCTTATAAGAGACCTATCATTTTTATTCACCCATCTCATTTGAATCTAAGTTAATTAATAAAGCATTTCCGTTAAAAATAATAATTATCAGTTATAAAACAAAATACTAGGTAACTGTCACCTTAAAAGATCAATTTGTTCACTCTTTAAGCAATCAAATACTAATTTCTTACAATACTGTAAATAACGCTTGCAATATAATGTGATCTCTATATCATTCGCCGCACTTAAACGGACGCGAGATGGAGCAGTCTGGTAGCTCGTCGGGCTCATAACCCGAAGGTCGTAGGTTCAAATCCTGCTCTCGCAACCAATCTTGTTTAAGTATTAAGTTTTATATATCGGACGCGAGATGGAGCAGTCTGGTAGCTCGTCGGGCTCATAACCCGAAGGTCGTAGGTTCAAATCCTGCTCTCGCAACCAATATTGTTTACAGGAAGCAAAGCCTATCGGGCTAATCTCCTTATAAACAATGGCGAAGATCGTAGATTATAATATTACTATCGTTACCGATTTTTAAAATGAAAAGCTTTAGAAAAAGAAACAATAAATCCGGACGCGAGATGGAGCAGTCTGGTAGCTCGTCGGGCTCATAACCCGAAGGTCGTAGGTTCAAATCCTGCTCTCGCAACCAATTTTTGTTTAAAAGAATAAAAAAGAAATATCAAATCCGGACGCGAGATGGAGCAGTCTGGTAGCTCGTCGGGCTCATAACCCGAAGGTCGTAGGTTCAAATCCTGCTCTCGCAACCAATCTTTGTTTAAAGAAAGAAAAGCTCATCGGGCTCAACTCTCTATAAACAATGTCGAAGGCCATAGATTCAAAACCTGCTCTCGCAACCAATCTTTGTTTAAATAAAGAAAAGCTCATCGGGCTCAACTCTTTATAAATCATGGCGAAGACCATAGATTCAAACCCAGCTCTAGCAACCAACTTCTAATACCTTTAGAAGAACTAATTCCAAGATAAAGTATAAATAAAACTTAAAATATTGGCACTCAATAAGGCAGTCTAGTAACTCGTCGTGCTCAGCTCTTTATAAACCATGGCAAAGGCCATAAATTCAAATCCTACTCTCGCAACCAACTTCTAATACCTTTAGAAGAACTAATCCCAAGAAAAAGCATAAATATAACTTCAAATATTGAAACCCAATAAAGCAGTCTAGTAACTCGTCAGGCTCAGCTCTTTATAAACCATGGCAAAGGCCATAGATTCAAACCCTGCTCTTGCAACCAACTTCTAATACCTTTAGAAGAACTAATCCCAAGAAAAAGCATAAATATAACTTCAAATATTGAAACTCAATAAAGCAGTCTAGTAACTCGTCAGGCTCAGCTCTTTATAAACCATGGCAAAGGCCATAGATTCAAAGCCTGCTCTCGCAACCAACTTCTAATTTTAGTAGAAGGTGAAACACAACATAGGTTCAAATAATAAATAATAAAAAAGCCCATTCTGTAAAAAATGAGCTTTCAATATTCTGTTTAGCTAATAACGCTGATTTTGCTTATCTCCAAACAACGTTATTTACTATTTTTGGGGTTCAGGATCTTTACTCTCTTGATCACTATCGCTACTTTCACTACTTCCTTGATCACTGAGTACTTCCGCTAACGTGGTACGAGATATGTGCCCTTCTACATCACCTTCGGCATTTAAAACAGCTAAAGGATGCTCATTATCTAACATATCAGAAATAACAGATTCCAATAGTGCATCACTTTGTACCGATGGCACATCTTCGAATAGTTCATCAGTAATCGCATTGCCATAATCACTTTTTTCAACATTTTCTAATGTTTCTTGTGTGATCATACCTTGATAACCATCATCATTTACAACGTAACCATAATCTTGTTTAGACTTTCGCATTTGTGCAACAGCTTCACCAATATTCTCGCTAGAAATACGACAAATTTGTGGTTGCATAACAGTCTCAACGGTTAATGCGCGCGCTCTATTTACATCTTTTACAAAGGCTTCAACATAGTCATCTATAGGGTTCAATAGAATATCTACAGGTGTACCTTGTTGAATGAGTAAACCATCTCGTAAAATCGCAATTTTGTCACCAATACGTAACGCTTCATCTAAATCATGGGTGATGAATACAATGGTTTTATGCAATTTATCTTGTAGTTCAATTAACTGATCTTGCATTTCACTTCGAATAAGAGGGTCTAGTGCAGAGAAGGCTTCGTCCATTAATAAGATATCAGCATCAGTACATAATGCGCGCGCTAATCCAACTCGTTGTTGTTGTCCACCAGAGAGTTGGCCAGGATATTGTTTTGCATACCCATCTAACCCCACCGTTTTTAACCATTCATTACCACGTTCTTCTCGCTCATTTTTAGCAACACCCTGAACTTGCAAACCATAAGTAATATTTTGTAGCACAGTGCGATGCGGCATTAAACCAAAACGTTGAAATACCATCGCCATTTTTTGACGGCGGAAATTTTGTAGGTCTTTGGCGTTTAACTGCATCACATCTTCACCAGCAACCACTATTTCACCAGCTGTTGGATCAATTAAACGATTAAAGTGACGAATCAATGTCGATTTACCTGAGCCAGATAACCCCATGATCACAAATATTTCACCGGGATAAATATCTAAGTTGATATCCGCTAGACCAACAGTATGGCCTGTTTCAGCTAAAATAGTCTCTTTAGATTTACCTGCTTTTACTTCTTCTAAAACTTTCTTCTCATTTTTACCAAAAATCTTATATAGATTTTTAATACTAATTAAAGGAGCGTTATTTTCATTCGAACTCATCTTAATGCCCCCCAAAGTTTTGTAACGTACGTTTTGCATAACTTTGCGAAATTCGATCAAAAATAATCGCTAACGCCACAATCGCAAGACCATTTAATAAACCTTGTGTAAAATATTGATTACTAATCGCCTGTAACACTGGTTGTCCCAATCCTTTAACCCCAATCATTGAGGCAATAACTACCATTGCTAATGCCATCATAATAGTTTGGTTAATTCCCGCCATAATCGTGGGCATTGCTAACGGAATTTGTACGCCAAATAGCCGTTGCATTGGGCTTGCACCATAAGCGGTGGCAGCTTCCAACACTTCTTTATCAACAAGGCGAATACCTAAGTTTGTTAAACGAATAACCGGAGGAATGGCATAGATAATCACCGCAATCACCCCTGGCACTTTACCGATACCCAGTAACATAACGACCGGAATCAAATAAACAAAGGCAGGCATTGTTTGCATCACATCTAAAATAGGTGTGACAAGCGATTGTACTCGATTAGATCGCGCCATCGCGACGCCAATTGGCATTCCTATTAGAATCGCTAATAAGGTAGAAACAATGATCATACTCATGGTACGCATTGTATCTTCCCACATACCGAAATAACCAATGATGACAAAAGCTACTGCGACTGAAATAGTTAATTTAAAGGAACGACTGGCTGCATATGAAAAAGCAGCGAGGGCTGCGATAACTAACCACCAAGGAGTTGATAATAGTAATTTTTCAAACCAAATGAGGGTGCTTAATAATGGGTCAAAGAAAGATTGAATAGCATCGCCGTATTCACGTGAAAAGTCACGAAAGAGACCATCTAATAATTTTTTAAAATCTCTTAATTCTTTACGATCAAGCTGCGGGATTTCTGACATCCATGACTTGTCTGACATTTTATTTTTTCTCCTGAAAAAATTTTAACCAACCTAGGTAAATATCTAGCTAAGCAGAACGCTAAAATTGATACAGTGTAAGTTATTTACTTACCTAGAATGATAATAAAGCCTAGCTTAACTAGGCTTTATAGGAAGGATTATAATTCTGCTAATGCTTTTTTAACTTTTGCTGCTGTGGGAGCATCAACCCATTGCGTCCATATTTCTTCATGATTAGTTAGGAAATATTCAACAATATAATCACCATCGGCTTGTTCGTCTTCTTTCCAAGCTAATAAGGCATTCATTTGTTCGTTAGTAAATGAACGACCAGCAAGATAAGCCACTACCTCTGGTGCTCTTTTCGCGAACTCTTCAGTAACAACTGATTCCACTGCTGAAGGCGGATACATGGTCACTTTAGGATTTAAACAATCGATTTGAGTTGTACAGTTTACGAACTCATCTTTATCGACGCCCGTTCCAAAGTCCACTTTAACCATTTTATATTTACCTAAAACAGATGTTGGAGCCCAGTAGTAACCTAACCAAGCTTCTTTGCGTTCATAAGCTTTAGCAATTGAACCTGATAAACCGGCACCAGAACCTGGATCTAACAGCTCAAAACCTGAAGCTTCTAGATCAAGTGCCGTAAACAGTTGAGTAGTTGAAATTTGACAGTTCCAACCAGAAGGACAGCCCATTAAAGCAGATTTAGTTGGATCTTCAGGGTGTTTAAATAATTTTGCATTGGCTCTAATACCTGCAATAGTTGCTAACGTAGGGTCTTTCTCAACCATGTAAGCAGGTACCCAAAAACCTTCTTCTCCACCATCGGAGAGTGTTGTACCCGCGTAGCGAATTCGACCTTCAGCAACCCCTTTATCTAATGCTTCACGCATTGCGTTACTCCAGAATTCAGGCGCGATATCAGGTTGCCCTTTTTCAATCATTGCAGCACCAGTTGGCATAGTATCACCAGGTACAAGCTCTGCATCACAATCAAAGCCATGTTCAACAATAAAGCGGTCAACATTGGCAATAACGGTTGCAGAAGCCCAGTTCATATCAGCAATAGTTACTTTGCCACATTCACTTGCCGCAGCAGGTAAAGTGAAAGAAGCACAGGCAAGTAGTAATGAAGATGAGATGAGTTTACGCATATTAATATCCTTATTAATGAAGTTTGCATTTACGGTTAAAAATTAGAATTTATGACTAAAAGATGAGGATTAACATAGCAAACGAATCGACATAGTACATTAAATAGGCTTATATTTGAAGGTATTAACTAAATTCACAGGGTTCGCAACCGATAAATGAGACCATGCTTTAATTTATTGAATTGAGTCACATTAATTTTCATCAGTATGCTATGTAAACATTTATGGTATGGATCAATGTTCGCTTTGGTACTTACTTAACGATGTCGACATAACCTTATTAAGATGAACAGATGTTAACTAATACCACTACCTTGCGTTAACATCTGTTAATAAACAACTAAATCAACAGTGCTAGTGACCAGTCTAGATACTTAGCTCGAGGCTAAGCTAGAGAATAAGCTAAGTATGAAAAACACAGTAACGCTCTCTAAATTAAGTTTTAAAATTGATAATTATAACTTACTCATTTATTTAACTTTGTGGCAAAATAAAATTTTCCTCCTTTTAACAGACTGAATAATTCTATGATAAATATTGTAAATTTAGCGCATGAAAAGTTAACCATCGATCATTGGCAAATACGCAACAATGAAAGCTGGTGCGTATTAGGCCGTAATGGGTCAGGAAAACAGTATATTGATCAACTTTTAACTGGCGATCTACAAATAGACAAAGTGGATCAACTCACTTTACCAAGCAAAGAAAAAGTAGGCATTATTTCATTTGAAGCACAGCAACAAACCTACGAAAATACGTTAGCGATGGAAGCGCCAGACTACGTAGACGCAAACGATGTTGGCACCAAAGCACAAGACTTTTTACCGCAAGATAAATGGAATGACCCACTGATTAGTGAGTTTGGACTCAGCCACCGTATGCAAACACGTTATATCCAATTAAGCACGGGTGAAAGTAGAAAACTATTGATTCTACAAGCTATATTTAGCGGTGCTGAATTGTTAATTTGTGACAATCCCTTTGATAGTTTAGACGTGCAATCCTGTGAAACTTTATCTAATGCGTTAGCACGTTTATCTAATACAGGCTTCACCATTGTACTAATGCTAAGTAATCGCCAAGATATTCCAAATTGGTGTAATAACATCGCCTTTATTGAACGTGGCCGAGTAGATGTAATTGGCCAGCTCGATGATATTGAAACAAAAAATCAATTAGATGCATTATTAAGTCCAGTACCTGACCACATTCCTTGGCCAGAAAACATACAACAATTATCTGATTATAATCATCCTTATTTAGTTAAACTAAACAAAGGCACTGTGCATTATGGCGGCGTTAATGTTTTTGAGGATTTAGATGTTGAAATAAAACCACTGCAGCATACTTTGATTACAGGGCCTAATGGCAGCGGAAAATCAACCTTAATGCAATTGATTACTGGAGATTGCCCACAATGTTATAGCAACGATATCCATGTACTAGGTTACAAAAGAGGTTCAGGAGAAACTATTTGGGATGTTAAAAAGAACATGGGAATAGTTAGCTCTGAATTACACCGCCAGTACCGTGTTAATGGCGAATTATTAACCGTGGTATTGTCGGGTTTTTATGACTCCATTGGTATGTATCAACAGGCCACCGCTCATGAAATTAACATTGCACAACAATGGCTAGAAAAGATTGGTTTATTGGATCAGCAAAAGAGTCTGTTTCAGAGTTTAAGTTATGGTGAACAACGACTGGCTTTAATCGCCAGAGCGCTGGTGAAATCACCCTATTTATTAATATTAGATGAACCAACGCAGGGTTTAGATGAGCTAAATAGGCATCGTGTACTTAACTTCCTAGAGCATCTAGCAACGCAACAACACAGCACCATGCTATTAGTCAGTCATCGAAGAGATGAGTTTTTACCTATTTTTGAACAACATATTACCCTTTAGCAAACTTCAAGGTTGAATTCGCTAAATAATAAAGTTTATAAAACAGATAATAACTAAAAATTTAACCGGCTGAAAGTTAATTTCAGCCGGTTAAAAGGGTAATGAATACTAGACTAAATAAAGTTCAAGTTATTTATGGACAAGGTTGAGCTTAATTTGGCCACTGTAAATTGGCTTTATCAATGCCATTTTTACAGCTCATCGGCTCATTACCTTTAAAGTTTCGACATCCCCAGAATTCACCTTTTTTACTTTTCCTTAACACCATTTCAGCACCACACTGAACGCATAGAGGCACTATTTCAGAACAAGCAGGATTAAGGCAAGCTTTAAAGCCACTATATTTGCTTTTTGTCATTGCCGTATCACATTGACGACACCCTCTTTCTTTATGGTCACAACGTGGAAAATACGAGCATGAAAAGAAGTGTCCAAAACGTCCGTTACGCGGTATTAACGTACCAGTTTCGCAAAGCATGCACGTAATTTTATCCACTAATGTTTGACTGATTGTTATGCCAAATTCATTCAACTCAACATCATAACCATCCACCAGCTCCTTAACAAAATCACTGCCATCAAGCATATCCGCAATAATATAAGCACGATCTTTCGCTCGTGTTAATGCCACATACATTAACCGCCTTTCTTCCGCATATTCAAAATCTTCAGGCTTAGCTAACAAAGCATCAATAATTGCAGGAGTGGCTTTTTGTGATGGAAAACCAAGTTTGCCCGATGTCATCCCCATGATCACCACAAAATCGGCTTCTTTGCCCTTGGAAGCATGAAAGGTTTGATTTTCAATAAACAGTGTTGGGTATTGTTTATTTAACTCTGCCAAGGCTTGCTTATCCGGCAACTGAAACCAATAACGCGCTAATAAATACACGTTCATTTTATCGCGTTGATGAGGTTTATTAGCAATGGCAGTTAATACTTCCGCTAGTGCACCGTTGGCAACTTCTGGAATGCTTTGTGTTTGTTGTTTATTAACATTATTAATACCTTGATTCACGACACTTTTACGTAAAATAGAGACAGCCGGTTTATCAACCTGTTTAATTGCATCGATGGTTTTAGTTAACTGTGATGGATTTTTACTAATAAACTCAGTAGCCACCTTTGCAATGCTATTATTAAATCGAAAGGTTTGATCCAGTTGTGTTTGTGTACTCGCACCAAAATACTGTTCAAACTCAGTTGTTAATGACACATCCCCACCACTAAAACGATAAATAGCCTGCCAATCATCACCAACAGCAAATATTGAACAACTTTTACGATTATCACGTAATGCCTTCACAAGGCGAGCACGTGGCTCAGAAATATCCTGAAATTCATCAACCATGATATAACGCCAAGGGGAACGAAATTGACCATTTTCAATATACTGCAAGGCTTTATTGATCATATCTTCAAAATCAATTTCATTACGAGTATCTAGAAACGCTTGGTACGCCTTTAAAATAGGATGTAATAACTGTAAAGCTTTACTGGTTTGCGTGGGGTCAATGGCATTAGCAATAACCTTTTTTTCTAACAACGGATCTAAACAAGCCGCTTTATACAAACCCACCAAGGAGGAAAAGAGTTCTGCTAATACGCTAATGCGCCCAGTTTCTTTAAGGTTAGCTAATATCACTTGCTCAGGTAAGGGTTGGTACTTTATACCTTGCACTGAAAGGGATTTTTTTAAATAACTCAAAAGCATCCCCTGTTTATGCATTGCATAGGTTAATTCGATACACTCGGTATTATGTTGTTGATGGGTTTGGCGTTTCCACTGCATAGATGCATGGTAATCTTCCCTATCAATATAGGGTGCAGTATCGCCATTTTCATCAATACCAAAATATTCAATATACAAATTAAGCGTGGGTAAAAAGAAATCGGGTTGGTACTGTTTACGTTCAGTAGTGCGCACATCAAGCGTATAGTTTGCTTCATATTGATAATCGATACCATGATTAAATAACCAATTAGCAATATACAATTCACCAAAACTTTTAACCTGCTCGCCTTTCAAAGTACGAATATCATTGTCAGTGAGGTATTGGTAATAATCACCTAAACTAGCAAACTCGAAGTGATTTTTCTCAGCATAATAATAACGACTAAAATAAGTGAATACAGCTTGTCTATACTCAGCTTGCTCCTTCATTAATCGCTCAAAACAATCCTGTACCCATTTAGCTTTAGCGGTTTGATCTTCAGAAAAATGCGATAAATTAGGTTTCGCAGCTTCTACTTTGGCAATAATACTCAAGCCTAAATGATGGAACGTAGAAGCTTTAATTGTATCAAGACCTAACTTATCTTTTATACGTTGATCCATTTCAAGCGCTGCTTTTCTGCCATAGGCTAATAATAATATCTCGCTAGCTTTTGCCTGTTGGCTTTTAAGTAAATACCCCGTTCGTCCTACCATCACGCTGGTTTTACCGGTACCCGCCCCTGCTAACAACAGATTGTTATCGTCATCAATCACACAAGCTCGACGTTGCATTGCAGTTAATGGATTCGATTCAACCGCATCAAAAAATGATTGATATTGTTGTAATTGTTGCTCGATATAAGTATCACGAAATGCGTTAATCTGCGTCACTTGCCAATGACGATAGCGTGATAGCTTCTCTAAGTAAGGTGCCAATGATGCGGGCACTCGTTTAGCAGATAAAACCCAGGGAAACCACTTTTCATACTCTAGGGTTACTACATTTAGTAGTCGCTTTACCACTGACTGTCGAAGATATTGACTGCTAATGAAGGGTTCTATTTTTACTATTAGTTGTATCAGTGACTGCTGATTTGCTTGTATCCACCATTGTTGGCATTGATGTTTATAAAGCTTAGCTGCGTCATAGCTTAATTTACTTAAGTGGTAGTGTTTATGGTCAGATTCAACAACTAACGTTTGACCAAACCATGTTGAAATGAACACTGGTGGTTTAGTTAACGCGCCCCAATTAACTACCGATTTATTTTTATCAACGTAGATACTCAGCGCATCGGCATTGAGGTTAATTTCAGTATGATGCCCAAAGAGACGACCGAAGAAGCTTGAAGTGATTGATGTCATGATAATAAATAGCCTGATAGAAGGTCAAAGTGCGCTTAAAATACAACTTATTAATACAAGAAACACAAGTAAGCTGCATGTGCCACTGCACACAAAATGAAAGCATGATACTGGGACTCAGTGATTTTTAAAACAAATGAAAGCCGTGAGGATAGAAGTGATAATTTTTTTTAGTTCCTGTAAATAATCCTGTGACCCAGTAAATCATTCACTGGGTTTTCTTATACTCAACGCATTGAAGGTTAATGTTTTCACATTGATTAATCGATAAGGCTGATTTCAGGGGGGGCCAAAAGTTATGATTTTTTCTTTAACTTTTTAACCACTATTTCATTTAACTTTGGCGCAGCCGCTCTTAACAAATTAGGATAGAGTTTTTTACCGCTATGCATTACACGGTCAAACTGCTTTTTGATACCAATGCCTTTACCTATTGCTTCTCGTCTTTGCCTATTACGCTGTACATTATTTGCATTTTCAATCTCTGCTTGCAGTGTGTTTTTTAGACTTTCTATACCAAAGTGTGGTTTATTCGGGCTGATCGACAGCGCAATCATTTTATCAGGCATTAATAGGGTTTGATTATAATCCATCGCTTGCTTAATGATCTTCGCTTTGGCAGCCTTTGCTTCAACTAAGTTCGGTTGTATTAAATCATAGGGAGGTTGCCAATCGTCAATTGGTTTAAGCCTATCAACTTGGTTAACTATCCCAACCACCGTCGCTTTTTTACTAGAGATATGTTTTACATCATCGTAATAGGCATCAAATTTAGTTTTAAGGTTTTTATCCAATGCACGAGCAGGCTGGTCAGCTTTTAACATCCAAAGAATAAGATCCGCACTGGTCATTTCAGCAAGCATACTTTGTTCTGTTTTAGGCTTACCATCTAAGCCCTGTAAGTCGATTAGCCGAATATCAATGTCATCCAAGCTTGCTTGATAAGCAATCGTGCCATCGGTGCAAGGTAATACATCCACTTCGGCCATTAATTGCTCTTTTAGTACATTAATAACCGACGACTTGCCTGCATTGGTTTGCCCAACAATAACAATACGTATTGGCTCTAAATCAGCAGCCATTCGCTGAACATCTTGCGTCGCAATATCAGAAGCGGTAACACTGCCCTGCTCAAAGCTAAAACGGCCACTGTATAAATCAATCGCAACCGAGACCACTTCATCTAATAAAGCTTGTTTGGCTTGAATCTGAATATTTTCAAATAAACCTTGAGTCATGCCCGAGGTAGATTGATCTTTGAGCAGGTCAGTAGCAAATTTAGCAGGATTTAAATATAAGTTTTTTGCATAATTGGCCCAAATAGCCACTTTAATCGCTTTTTGACCTACTTCACCATATTGCTCATACGCTTTATAGCCACTTGTTAAATGAGAAATTTTCACCAACTCTATGGCAGGAATATACTCCTTAACCACTAATTGATAGCGCCGACTTATTTCTTCTAATAACTGCAAACCTTCGGGAATTGAAAAATCTAACCCTTTTTTATCAAACGCCTGTGCAACAAAGTTCATCAGCTGATAGGCAACTTTATCCAGTTCTCGCCACTCTGTATCAGCACTTAATAATTGGCGAGCTTGGATCTTCGACTGCTCCCAGATTACCACTTCATGTGTCGACCAATCTTTATTGACCTTAACCAAACTATCATCAACCTGCGTGCTATTTTCATTGAGCTTTTTTTGCTGCTCTTGAAGACGACGTTTATCTTGATGACGATTAGTTAGCCATAAAGGCAAACTGATCAGCAGCGTGCTAACGGCAATACAAATAGATAAAATCAGCAGATAATCGTATTGGATAGCCAGAAATAAGCCAAATCCCACCATCATCAACACAGGTAAAATAGCCGATACGACAGCAATCCCCCAACGGCCACCGGATAACTGCGATAAAAGTAAAAAGAGTTGTTTAATTTTTTTCATATCCTGCCGCCGCCTTGCCTTTTTTAAGGGCATTTTTATATAAATCTTGCATCACCTGTTCAGATATCGGCTCACCTTTACTCTTATGGTAAAAGTAATAACAGGCAACACGCCCTAATCCATAGGTTGTAGCAAAGCTCATCGATGCAGCCGCTGCGGCACCAATCGTTTGTCCATACACGGGAATTAATTTAATAAGCTGTCTTGCGCCCAGCTTCGCAGAATACTGTAAGGCAAAACTACTGCCTAATGAGCCAGTTAGTTCTGTAAATGTGCGTTTATTCCACATCACACCATATTGATTCGCCAAACTATGTAACATCTTCGCCTGAATAGCCGGCACAGTCACCAAACCAAGACCTGGAATTAAATCACTAGCGGCAGCACTACCGGAATACCACAGCACTTCTTTTTGCACTTGATTAAAGTTTGCATTTTCAATATCAGAATGTGCTTTATCTTCCACCAGCAAACCTAAAATAGGCAGTATTTTTGTGACTTCTGAAATCAATAATTGCTCATTATAAACACCACCTTCAGCAGCCTCAAAATCTACGCTGACCGAGTTAAAAGGTTTGCCCCAACTCTCGCGCACTTGCATTTCATTAAATGCAATTTGCCGTTCTCTATCCGCTTCATTAGTTAATAAAACTGCACTATGGATCAACAATAAATGTTCAATATTTTTATTTTTTTTAATCTGCTTCAAAGCATCCAACACTACGCTTTGTTCTGGCTCATCAACTTTCATCACCACCACAATCGCATTGCCTGACTTACTGATCTCTTTTATATCTTCACTCGCATCGTAATCCGCTTCACCTAAACCGCGTGTATCTAAAAATCGCATCACTGCTTTTTGCTGCGGAAAATCATAAACTTGTGCAGTCATGGTGCAAGGTTCAAAACCGTTACCCACTTCTATCGACGACAGCCCTGTTAACGCTTGAATAAAAGAAGATTTACCCGCCCCTGTTTTACCTAGTAACCACAACGTTGGTAAATACTCATGCTGAACTTGTTGCGCTTGGCTGAGATCAGGATTTTTACTGGGGTTAATAAACTCTTTTATTTGTTCAAACATATCAGCAGATCCCTGACTAAGTGACACTAACTAGATTAAAGTAACATTGATAAATTAAAGCTATCTTGTGTGACTAGAATAACCTGAGTAGAAAGGAGTGGCTAGAGGTGTTAATACTAATTACTCCCTTATTAAGAGCAATGTTCTTATTTTATAAATTTTAAAGATGAATAACGATGGCGATTATTACTTAACCTCAATTCTGGTTAATGAAAGCGGAATTGAAGTTAGTTAAAATCATAAAATTATATTTTTTGGCTATACAGTGCCGTTAGTTTTGCGTAGTTCAAGGCGAATAATAGTTATATGAATAGTTATATAGGCGCCCTATCTAACTAGGCACCTTATAAAGCTACGTAAAAGTTAATTAATAAGCTACGGAGCCTGCAACTATTCAAACACCGCAGCTAAGCAAGAAGAGATTGTACGTATTCTTTAATCTCGGCATTCTGACAATTATCGAAAAAGCATTGTTGAAAACGTTCGCCCGATACTGCCGTTTTAACCAGTGTTTGATCAATAGCACGTAATGTATCTAAATAGTTTTCTTTAACAATGGCGGCCTTAACGTCATTTAAAATGCTTGCATTACTTTGTTGCGGTGCTGCACGCTCTAAAGGATACCCCTGGCCACGCTCGCCCGTGGTAAATGCTTTTTCAAAGATATAACGTACATTTAGCTCAGCGCCCCAGCCGTAACCTTTTGCAAAAGCCAAAGCCAGCGCATTGCCATTATTGATTTGATTAAATAGAAAAGCATCGGACGGGTCTAAGCAATAACCACATACCACACCTGGGTGTATGTTTAATGACATCATCGCACCTTGACCAGTACCACAACCAGCAACAACAAAATCAACGGCTTTAGCATTGAGCAAAAGACTGGCCATAATACCAAGGTGGATATAAGTTAAATGATGATCATTTTCATCGCTCATTCCAACATTATAAACAGGATAATCAAGCGGTCCGACTACTGTATTTAATTCATTTAAAATGGTTGCATTTTTACCTGCTTGACTATTTTCCATCATTAACGCAATTTTCATATTTTACTCCTGTGCTGTTCGCCGTTCATTTTGGTCATTAATATTGTCATTAAGGTTTAATAAGGCCGAATGCATTTGTTGTATTTACTCATTTTTAAATCAGAAAATGATTGTTTACATCAAAATACATTACACACTCATCACCCCAATGCTTACCTCAACCTTTATCCCTGCGAACGTTAATTAAATGTTTCTAGCTTCGGTACAATTTAGGGGACGGTTTAATTACCGTCTAGTTACGATTTAGATCGTAAAAATTAATAGCTTAAATATACATACAAATGGAACTCACAGCAATAAATTTTAAAACGATGTTTTAT
This sequence comes from Vibrio sp. 1-Bac 57, assembly GCF_037546855.1. Classification (NCBI taxonomy): domain Bacteria; kingdom Pseudomonadati; phylum Pseudomonadota; class Gammaproteobacteria; order Vibrionales; family Vibrionaceae; genus Vibrio; species Vibrio sp. 1-Bac 57. Next base: position 110,405 of record NZ_JALAAC010000006.1, read on the forward strand.
TTATTAAAATCCTCTGTTATTAATATTGCTAATACACTTGGTTATACAGAAAATATTCAATAAAAATGCAGGGCGTTAAAGCTAAGAATTTGCAAGTAAAGTTTTGAGATTAGAGATTAACCTTAAGAGAAAGGATAGGAGAAATAAGCGATCATCCCCCTGAATACATGATTACTTTATTTGGGCGTAAAAATGTTACCTCTCAAATTAGTTAAAAAGTAACGTTAGCCAAAAAACAATACTAAATAACTAACGCTTCTCATTAATTTACAATGTTAAATTTACTTACGCCCTTCGGTCCAAGTAAATCCCCAACCAAAGTGTTGGTCACAATCTTTATGACCATCAAATAATTTATTTAACTGCTCAACCTGCACATTGCCATTAGTGACCTTTATTTCTGCAATGGCACAAAATCGTTTTGATTTACTTTTTTCGGTAAGTTTTGACTCGATCGGTGCCATATCAGGTACATGCATTGTTACCTGTGCATTGGCTTTTTCCCAGTTCGGTGAACCTTCATAGATAAAAGCAAAAATGATTATCCGTTTAACATCTTGAATTTTATCGCCATTAATATGCAACCACTCACCATCGACACTTTTCCCCGTTCGGTCATCGGCTAACAGTTCTACATAAGGTGTAAATTCAAGGCGTTTACCTAGTGCTTGTACTAACGCCTTTTGCCCATTATTAAGCTCCACAAAAGCGCCTAAATCTAAGTCGATAGCTGAGCTAAAGAAGCCTCCTGATGCCTGTGTCCAATTCAAATTCGCTTTAATTAATCCTAACGTGCCGGCACGCTTGGTTAAATCCACTTTGGGTTGTGCTTTTGTTAAACTGATTTTGCTCAAATTAACCCTAACAGGTTCATTCGGTCTTGAAGATGTACTAGCTACATGTTCTGCAGAAGCCTCAGCTAATGTTGGTTCTGTCTGTGCTTCATTTGCACCTGGCTTTTCTAATTCCACGCCAAAGTGTTCTGCTAGTGGCGCCAAGCCACCATTAAAACCTTGCGCAACAAACCTCACTTTCCATTGTTCATTACGCTTATACAGCTCTAATAATATCAGTGCTTTTTCAGGGCGATCTAAAGTATCAACAACACTGTTAAATTGAGCAGTACTTAGCTGAATATTTTTCCCCCAAGATGCTGCATTCTCTAACGTTGCTGTAATAGCAAGCTTTTCGATACGGCTAGGAATTTTATCAAGATTAAATTCAATGGTCTGATTAACAATTTTAACGCCTGCGCAAGGTGAAGTCGGTAGACCATAAAAAATCATATCCTCATCAACAGCAATTTTTGCAGTTGCATCCAGTAAAAATATCGATACGTCTATAGATTCCGCTAAGTTATGCGTTAATGTAAAGGCATGTTGAGTCAGCTGTTGGTTGCCACCTATCGGTAAATTTGTCACCTTCAATTCCTTCTAATAATGTCTCATAGGTTGGATCTTAAGAAGAAAATTAGTTGAAAAAATGCTCTGAATTAGCTCTGATAGTAATCGCCAAACCACTATCAATCAGCAAATTGGAGCATGAATAAAGATAATAGTCTGCTATGTTCTTTTACCAGTTTTCACCTAATAATTCAAAATGAGCTTGTGGGTGAAGGCATGCTGGACATAATTTAGGTGCTTCTTTTGCTTCATGGAGGTAGCCACAGTTTCTACAGCGCCAAACAACGACACCATCCCTTTTAAATACTCGACCCGCTTCAAGATTATCAGCTAGATCATTAAATCGTTTTTCATGCTGTTTTTCTGAAACTGAAATGGCAGTAAACGCAGCAGCAATCTGACCAAAACCTTCCTCTTTAGCTATTTTTGCAAAGGCTGGATACATATCGCCCCATTCATGTTCTTCACCTGCTGCAGCTTTTTTTAGGTTTTCAAATGTATGACCGATACCCCCACTAGAAATAGTCTCAGTTATCTCAACTTTATTGCCTTCAAGAAAACTAAAAAATCTTTCTGCATGTTCTTTTTCTTGATGCGCTGTTTCTTCAAATATAGATGATATCTGAACTAACCCTTCTTTTTTAGCTACACTGGCAAAAAAAGTATATTCATTTCTTGCACGTGATTCATTTGCAAATGCAATCAGTAAGTTTTTTTCTGTTTGTGTACCTTTAATGCTTTTGGACATTACGATCTTCTCCAGTTAAATGATTGAAATTTATTCTTATATACCGAAGAAAATAAAAGATTAAGACTTTGCAAGGTAAAATAAATCCTCACTGTGTTACTAGCTTGATATTGAATAACCAGCTATTTAGCATCAAGAAGTCAGCTAAAGATGTTCAACACCATCCTGTTGTTTTTTGCGAAGTTCGAATTACTCTATCTAGAAAGGGGGACATGAAAGTGCAATATAATTACTTCGTTTATTCCTTTGGCGTAACAGATATTATTTCTAAGGTACTTATTTATTTTAAACCTTATGGATTAATTGTCACTTAAAATATTGATAATTAAATTATAAGTAACATAAAAAATGCTTTAACAATATAACCTATCTCATTTAACTCTTTTAACATCTCCGCGATCTCATTTTTCATAACGCATTCAAGCTTTTACTTTGTCAACGCGAGTCAAACGAGCATAATCTGGGCCTCATTTTTAGGGATCGAGCAACGCTCTATTCCTTTGCAGAAATATATTATTATAAATGAAAGGTAAACGCATGAACCAAGTTATTTCTAATACCTGTATGCAAGATTGGTCGGATCGCGAGTCGACAGTAGAAACCATGATTCCGATGATTGGTGCTTTGTACCGTAAAAAGAACATTGTTACCTCTGTATACGGTCGTCCTATTATAAATCGTTCTGTTATTGACTTATTAAAAGCGCATCGCTTTGTTCGTCATATGGAAGACCAAGAACTTTCTGTATTAGAAACCTTTCCTATCATTAATGCGATGATGTCGATGGATCTAGATCGCGCTCACGTTGATGTAGGTAAGCTTGCGGTTAAATTCCGTAATCAAGAAAATGCAACAGATCTTGAGACGTTCTTGAATGAAGAGCTTAAAGGTGCACTTGGTCAAAATAGTCCTGCAACAAAAGAAAATCGTGATGTGGTACTTTATGGTTTTGGTCGTATTGGGCGTTTATTAGCTCGTCTTATTATTGAAAGATCTGGTGGCGGTAATGGTTTGCGCTTACGTGCGATTGTAGTTCGTAAAGGTAAAGGAAGTGACCTTGAAAAACGTGCAAGTCTATTACGTCGAGATTCTATCCATGGCTCTTTTCGAGGTACTATCTCGATAGACAAAGAAAAAAATGCGATTATTGCTAACGGTAATTATATTCAAGTTATCTATTCAGATGCACCTGAAAATGCTGATTACGAAGCCTACGGTATTGAAAATGCTTTAGTAATTGATAATACAGGTATCTGGCGTGATCAAGCAGGCCTAGAACGTCACTTGCAAGCTAAAGGTGCTTCGAGAGTATTATTGACGGCTCCAGGTAAGGGAGATATCAAAAACGTTGTTTACGGTATTAATAATGACGTTATTGAAGAGTCGGATACTATATTATCTGCCGCTTCGTGCACAACTAATGCAATCACACCTGTATTAAAAGTAATTGATAATGAATATGGCATTATTAATGGCCACGTGGAAACTATCCACTCTTACACTAACGATCAAAATTTAATTGATAACTATCATGAAGGTGATCGACGCGGCCGTGCTGCTGCATTGAATATGGTTATTACTGAAACAGGTGCGGCTTCAGCCGTTGCAAAAGCATTTCCTGAAATGAAAGGGTTATTAACGGGTAACTCAATTCGTGTCCCTACCCCTAATGTATCTATGGCCATCTTATCTTTGAACCTAAAGAGTGATGTGACTACAGAAGGAGTTAATGACTTCCTTCGTAAAATGTCTTTGTATTCTTCAGTACAGAAGCAAATTGATTGGGTTAACTCTTCAGAGGTGGTATCCACCGATTTCGTGGGTAACTCTCACGCTGGTATCGTCGATGCGCAAGCGACAATCACTAGTGATAAACGTGTTAATTTATATGTTTGGTATGATAACGAGTTTGGTTATAGCCACCAGGTTATTCGTATTGCACAGCAAATGTGCGGGGTGTTTTACCCAATGTACCCTGTTGTAAAATAGCACTTAAAACGAGCAAAACCATAAACCGGCCACATATTATTAGACTGAACACTAATGTTTTAGTGTTCTCAATGAAATATGTGGCTATTACCGAATTTTGTTTCCTAAACAAATACACTTGAGTTTACAATTTTACAATGTTTCCTCTTTTGAATGCTCTCTAAAAGCTACTCTGCACCCATCATCAAGTATTTAATAAGATGTCACCTTTCTTCTACTCTAGTACTACATAGTGACGACCTAGTAGCAAGCATCTCGCTGAATGTATCTAGCCAAATGACTTTACCAATTGACTTTACCAAATGACTTTCTCAATGACCTTATCTTTGATCTAATAACGCTTTCAATACGTATTTATAAACACAACAAGATCTAACAACAGCTAACAACTTTTTCAGGATTGTTGACTTTGCTAATTATGCGAAGCTAGATCTACTGATCAGGGAATAAAATATGAAATACGTTATTTGTTTTTTTATCATTAGTTTGTCTATTAAGGCCAAGGAGTTAGCGATGCTAACAGATCTTTCCGTTCTAAGATGGGAAAATAGAGTAATTGTCGTTAGTACCGTCAATGATAAAGACAGTATATCGAAAATATTTGAGCAACATGAAACTGAGCTTAATGAGCGCGATATTGTTTGGTTTATCATGCAAAACAACACAGTAAGCAGTAACTTCAGCGGGAATATTGCTGACAACTTTGTGCCTAACATGATTCAAAATTACAAAATCAATGCTCAGCTAGAGCAAGGAAACGTCGTGTTGATTGGTAAAGACGGAGGTATAAAATGGGCAGCTAAACGTCTCAATTTAGCAGCCATATTTTCAAAAATTGACTCGATGCCAATGCGTCAAGTTGAGATGCGCTCTAAACAAGTTAAGTACAAATAAGTTAAGCGAAAAATTTACTTTTTTTTTCATTACACATTCATTTTTTAATAGGACTTTATCGTGACTTCATCTTTGTATCGTATTGCTTTTATTAGTGCCATTGGGCTTTTAACGGCCTGTAGCCAATCTAAGACAGACCCTAATTATGTCGCTTCAGCATCATTACCTAGTTACTCCCAAGATAATTTTCAACAGTATGTTAATGAAACTAAACAATGGTTATCTCAACATCGTGTATTTAAAACAGATAATATTGAAAAAGAGCTACAAGCGAATGCACCCTTTGAGCTAATTCCTGAAAACCCAAATGGCGATGCAGTATTATTGGTACATGGTTTAGGTGATTCCCCCTATTCCTTTATGGATGTGGCACAACATCTTGCTGCACAGGGGTATCTTGTTAGAACGGTATTATTACCCGGACATGGCAGTAAAGTCGGAGATTTGATGTTACCGACATTAGAAGATTGGCAAAATGTAGTAAGCCATCATATTGCGTTATTAAAACCAAAGGCCAACAAACTGTGGCTTGGCGGTTATTCTACAGGTGCAAACTTAGTTACATCAGAGGCATTAAATGATGATGGCATCGAAGGATTATTACTATTTTCACCCGCCTTTAAACCAGAATCTTCGGTAGTGAAATGGGCTAAAGTTGCTAGTTATGTAATGACATGGGCGGACCGAGATCCTGAGACCAATTATACGCGCTATAACTCTTTGCCAATGAATGGCGCTGCTGTTTATTACGATACAGTAAAAGTTGTGCAACATGATTTAGAAAATACGACCTACAACAAACCCGTTTTTATGATGATAAGTGAAGGTGATAGTGTTATTGACACCAAATTTCCCACCACCGTGTTTCAAAAACAATTCACCAATAAAAATAATCAGCTGATATGGCAAGGTGAGCGTGATTTATCCATTGAAAAAACGACAAGATTCACTATGCAACGTCCCGATTTACACATTGTTAATGGCTCTCACATGGGATTATTATTTTCACCTAATAACGCCGAATATGGTCAACAAGCAGCGATTAGAATATGCAATAACGGGCAAAGTAAAGAACAAGAAAAAGCCTGTGAACTAGGTGATGAGGTATGGTTTTCTTCTTACGGTTCAAGAGAGGAAGGAAAAACCCTGGCACGCTTAACTTACAACCCCTATTTTGAACAAAGCATGGAAAAATTAGATGCGATGATGAAGGGTGAAGGGTGAAGTTAACTGGATAGCTTGTTGTTAACGTCTATTTTAGAAGTTGTTTTAAAAGTTGTTTTAAAAGTTGTTTTAAAAGTTGTTTTAAACAAAGTTATTAGCATTTTAGATAAAATCTGCTTATAAAAAAGGCTGAAATCTTTAGTGAAAGATTTCAGCCTTTTATGACTACTAGTCATTGATTAGTTTAGCAGTCATTGGTCAGTTAAGCATTAATGACTGCATATCAATTGATGATTATAAATCGAATTCAGATGGGGCAATACCCACTGCATTACAAGCTTCTTTAATGACTTGTTTTTCATCAGCATCAAACTCGCCATCAGCACCACCAATAATGATACCTAATTGAATACAAGCGCGTGCTTGTTCTGGCTTACCTTTTAATGCACCTAGTGCTTGAATCGCTTCAATTTTACCAAAGTCATAATCTGCTTCTAATTTGTTACAAAAGAAATCAAATTTTTCTTTTAGATCAGAAGGCGAAAACACTTTTAGTGTTTCATTAGCCATAATAAAACCGGCTGTTTTTTTACGCTCGTCTGCATCGATGTCACCATCAGCAGCAGCAACTAATGCACAAATTGCCATTGACGCATCAGCAAATTTTTTATTTTTAAATTGACCCACGTTTTTTTGTAAATTTTCATTGGCCTCATTTAATTTTTCTTTAATATTATTCCAAAAACTCATTTTTACTTCTCCAAATTAAAATTAAACTAAACCAGTGATAGGTTTAGCATTAAGCGTATTAATATCAATTCCCTACAAAGGGATCTAATTTACCGTTTTCTACAAAAAACTTATGTTGAGCAAGGTCTAACATCGGGATGTCCACAGGTAAGTTACCATAGGATGCCTCTACACAATAGTCTAAAGCATCTTCTTCAATGGTTAAATTAAAGCGACGTACTTTTTCTTCTAATTGGCACTCAGGCCCGATTTCTCCAGTTAATTTTCCATTTTCAGATTCAAGCAATGTTCCGATCACACGCGCTACCGGCCACTTTAATTGTGCCACGATGCCTTCGATAAAAGGTTGTGGTGAAGCAGTGATGATCCAAACTTCAACGCCTTTTTCATGAAGGTCATACATCTGCTGTACCACTTCTTTGATTTGTGAGAGTTTTGCCGCACTCACTAACCCCGCTTGATAAACTTGTTCAGCATCCCTGCCCTCTAATGATTTTTTATAAAGGCGGTGTTTAATTAAAGATCTGAGCTGTCCTCGATAGACGCGAAGATCCCAAAAAAGTGCGAATAAATAAAAAAATAATGGTTTTCTACCTAACAAATACTTAAACAAATAACTCAGGGAGTTTTCGTGTACTAAGGTCTCATCAAAATCAAATAGGGCAACTTTTTTTGTATTCATATGACATCTTTAATTAATGCGCATGCCCCAAAAGGCATCGCTGGAAAAGTGATTATGCTAATTTCTTTTTCATTAGCAATACGTAATAAATGCTTTATATCAGGGTTATTTGGGTCATTCACAATTAACAAATCAGGTACTCTACGCAGCATGACACGGGTGGCTTCTGCAATACCTGGTTTAATACGATTGATGTCACTGACATTGAATTTTTGCATTAGCTCAGAGATTGCTTGCTGTGTTTGTTGATGACGTAATTGGCGTTGCTCAGGACTTATCAACTCTGCCCTTTGATATTCTTTTTCTACAAAACATGCTGAGATTTCTTCAATAAACCAATTTGAATAATCATAATCCTCTAGGTGCTGATAAGAAATACAGCCATGAAAATCGGTTTCACCAATTTGGTCATTGATCACAGAGCGACTTATTAACCCACTCACGGTCGAATTCATGAGTGCGCTAGGGATAGTATAATCACGTAACGTCACTGAAAAATCCGCTGTACCGCCAATATCAGAAATAACGTAGAGTTGTGCACCAATATTTACTTGTCGACGGTTATTATATTCAACAATGGCTTGTTTTAATTCTCTTGTGATCACGCCTTTTGCAGTCCACCCATCAATAAACACTATACTTTCAGGTGGTATTTTTAAGTCATAAATGAGGTAATCAAGCGCATTAACGTCAATGCCTTTATCACGCACAATACTGATCGAAAAATGTTGAGCATTGACGTTCGCATATTGATTAATTGCTTTATTCACCAATACACCAATAGGCGTGCCTGCACGCACTAAAGACACAATACAAACATCCTGTTGAATATTGTCTCCTATTAAATAGGCCAGCTGTAGAATTTCATTGGCTAACTGTTGTTTATACTGAGCGGTCAGCGAAAGAAATAATTGTTCATATTCAGTAGTGGGTTTTGATTCTTGACTGACCATTTGCGAATAATGTAATTGCCCTGTTTGAATCAACCTTTCTTTATCTTCCACGGTATAAAAATTAGGCTGTATTTGTTTTAATAAAAACTGGCAATCTTGTTTTGAATAACTGCCTAATAATGGCTCTTTCATTATTTTATTCCTGCTTAAAAATTTGTGCTTGTTGCGGAACAATTAAAAAATCGGAGTCCTGCATAAAAGGCAAATCACTGTGACTATCACCCATTGCAAAAACCGTATCCAACTCACCTACGTTCATCATTTTTTTTAAGAAATCAACGGCTACTTTTTTGCGTGCGTAGGGAGGTAATATGGCAAAGTTACGACCATTAGCGTGTAAAAACATCTCTTTAGGTAAGGTAGATTCTAAATAGTCATTCACTTGTACTATTTTTTTAACATCTGCATAATCTTTACTTATCTTTAAGCAAAGATAAGTGCTAATGCCATGGTCGATAATCAATCTAACCCGCACACCACTATTGATCACTTCAAAGTAATGAGATAATTTTTCATACAATTCAACTAATTTATTATGCCATAGTTGTAGGCTAAATTGCTGTTCTAAAAACACTTTCCATTCATCTAACAGTTGATGTTTATTATCTAAAATAACTGCCCCATGTGAAACAATGGCGTAATCAGTATTGGTAATTGCAGGTAACTTACAATTCAAAAAAGAGCTACTTCTTCGCCCTGTAACAGGAATAATGATCGCATTTGATTTGATCATTACGTTTAATAATTTTTGTTGTTGTACTGAAGAATAAGCATAGGGTTGACCGTTCACGCCCACCGTAGAAGGGATCATATGTTCACTAACTTGCCCTTTTACACTCGCAAATAATGTATCGTCTAAGTCAGTAAATACAAATAAGCGATCATTGTTTTTGGTTAAGACTTCCATGGGTGACATTTAACTCCATCGGCAAATTCTAACCCTTCGTACTGGTGCTCACTGACCACAAATACTGATTTATTTTCAGGAAAATAATTATACAAATAATGTTCCGCGGTATTAGATTCGGTTTCAATTTTATATTGGTTTTGAATCACTTCACAGGGCAAAATAGGTGAACGATTAATTGATTGAAATACTACATCTACCCCACTTTCTTCTAATTTCTCCGCCAATAAAAAGGGAATATATTGGTGCTCTCCATCGGCGATAACAATGGTGCTATTTGCAGATTTTATTTCATTCAATTCGCTAACGTAGGGCATTGCTAATCCTCGTCTACCAACGGCAGAAGAAGCCTTTGAAGTGCTTAGTTTTGTATCTGCATGTTGCGGTAATTGCGGCTTAAATTCTGGATTTTTTTCAATACTAAGGTCAGCATCAACTAAGGATACATAACGAATCGGTAAGCCTATATCTGCGCTATTAATTAAACTTTTTTGACCACCTAAATTAATGATTGAAGTCACGATCACTTCTTCTAAACAGGGTAGATAATCAATCAAGTTGTTAAGTAATTGTTTAATGGTTTTTCCAGTGGTGATTTCGTCATCAACCAGGATCAATCTTTTTACCTGAGTAATGGCGGGTAATAACTCGTCTTTAGGCTGGTAAAAAAGATGGCTAACGGCATGACTGTGAGCCTCATCAATACTAAACCACAATTTAGCATCTATTTTTTGTCTAGTCGTATGCTGGAAGTAAACTTTATTTTGTCTTTTGGATAAGCTGTCTGCAACACCTGCTCCTAATCCCGTTGCCGCTTCAGCTAAACTAACCACATAACTGCTTGCACCGGGTTTAATTTGGTCGACAAGTTGCTCATAAGTTTCACGCATGATCTTAGGAGCCGTAGGCGTATATCGACCAATTAACTTATTAATAATAATAAAATGTCTTTTAGGGTTCTGTCTGCAAGCAAATGACAAAATGTTATCTAAACATTCTCTGTCATTATCGGTCTTTAAGGAGATATCTCCCGCTGCAGTTGTATAAGTATGTTTCATATTAACCATTAAATTATATTTAAACGTTTAAAAATTATAGTCATCACCATCGTACCGCCTCTGCGTGGACTAAGACAGTCATATATTGCTATTTATCAAGCATTTGTGATGAATAAAATACACATAAAAAAGCTATTCCTTGTAAGGTTATGCAATTTTAAAGTCTACTCAATGATATCTCATCGCCTATTGCTTAACTGTATTTTCAGCGTAAATTTATTACAACTCAATAAAAAAAGGCTTATTCAAGAATAAGCCTTTTTTGCGAGCATTAAGTACTTTTATTGAATAACAAAGTACATTGCAGCCGCCCAAATACCGAACATTGCTAATAAGAAGTATGCAACGCCTTTGGTTACTTTCTTATGTTTAAACAATAAGCTTGCTGCTACTGCGCCAGTGATGGCAACAATTGACCAACGTAAAATAGTCAAGTTAGCATCTTGCTCTAATGGTAATGAATCAACACCATTAATAAGGAACCATGCTAATAATGGTAATGCAAAGGCAACCGTGGTATCAAAAGTATTTGACGCTAATGGGTTAGCAACTGCATCTTCATATTCGCCTTTTTGAGCATCTTTAACCGATAGGATTAAATCAGGAATAGAAGACGCTGCAGCACCAAATATTAAGCCAGCAAAAAACTCAGGAACACCTAATACTGTCGCACTACCTAATACACCTTCAACCAGCACATGTGATGCGCCTGAAATGATTAAAATAGCGAGTATTAAAACAACGAGGGAACTGATTAAAGTGAAACTTTTATTTGAAAATAACAATGCATTGAAGTTAAAAGTAAATAAGTTACCGATCACGCCTTTATCTTCGATTTCTTCATATTCATACTCTTCATCATCTTCACTGTATTTTTTAGAGTCGTAATATAAATGAGCTCCGTAACCTACATAGATAAGGTTAAGAATAATCGCCATCCAGATAGTGAAATGATCAAAGCCTAAACACACGATCAATGCAATTTCTGCCGCTAACACCCAAAAAACGTCTCTTATCAAAGTACGCTTATCAAGTTCAATATGATCAACTTTTTTGCCGCTTTCATCTTTTGCCATTAGGATAGACAAAGCGGGGATCACACAACCATTAAAAATAGCAGATCCCGCTGTTACACCTAAAGCAACCATCACTAATGATGGATCGTCGAACCAAAACAAACAAGCAATAACAACAAACATCTCTGGCATGCTTGAACCGATAGCATTAACCGTTGCGCCTTTTATACCGGGTGCGAAATTACGGCCTAAGTAACCAGCTGCTTGTTCAAACGTATCACAGGCATATTTAAGTAAATAGCATGAAATAATGATATAAAAAAACGGTAATATTGTATCCAAGATACTCTCCAAATTAATAAGCTACTTGTATGCCGTAGCTTGTGGCTAATAAACTAATTTTTATTGCTGTCTAATAATACCAATCACTTATTTAAGGCAATCAGTACAATTTCCATTAACCGCACTTTATCAATAGTGATATTAACCACTATAAATATAAATGCAGGGTTTGGAGTTAAATCAGACAAGTTATGTTCAACCTATTGCGATTAACTTACTTCTATCATTAACAGTTCTATAACTAGCAGTTCTGTTACTAACAGCCATACAATTAACGCTTTAGATTTATTTCTTACTTTGTTTTATATTTAGTCACCAATCTGTGAGTCAGTTTTAATCAACCTGTAAACAGTTTATTAAATTCCTTTCTCTCGATAAGCCCTTGCCTCACCCTTTCAAGCTAAGTGTTTGCTAATAGCAAGACAGGCTGCATCGAATATTGTTTGATGACTAAATTGTTCTATTTTACATTGGTACTGTTACATTGGTATTGTTAAATTAGTACTGCTAAATGGTTACTGTTAAATTGGCACAGTTTGATTGTTACAGCTGCTTTACCAAAGTTACATCATCACTTAAAATCTAAAGGTAACCACCTGCAACAGTTTTAATTGTACCTTCTAGGCCTTTATCTGCTGTTGTTTCACCAATCGCAGAGAACTTCCAGCTACCATTATGCTTGTAAAGTTTACCAAGTACCATAGAAACAGAGCCTGCAAACTGTGGATCATTAGCAATATCATATACGGCATGAACAGAATCAACGCGACTCGGTGTACCTTCATACAAACGGATAGAGGCAAAAGGGATAGTTTTGAAATCGTTACCGCTGAATGAGTTAAGTACAAAAACAACTTGCTCTGCATTAGCTGGTAACTGCGGAAGATTCACGCTAATGATTTCATTATCTAAGCCATCATCACCGTCTAAATCACCTTCTAGGTCATCACCAGAATGTTTAATACCCGTACTAGTTAGTTTACCAAAGTAGACAACATCTAATGTTTTTCCGCTAGCATCAAAAACAGCACAGCTCGCATCTAAATCAACAGCAACTTTTTTCTCGCCGCCAAAAAAACCTTTCTTAGTGATCGCACCCCAGTTAACGCCTACACAGATATTCGTTAAGCCAGTACCGTTACTCTTCTCAAGGCTGATTTTTTGGCCTTTTTGTAATGAAATTGCCATTTAATACTCCACATTGTTATTCAAAAAATAAAGATTGGCGAACACTGTCAGCCAACCTTTTATTAAAACTTGATCAAATACTAAACTTGTACGCCGTATTGACGAGCTAGAGGACCTAAACCACCTTCAAAACCTTGTCCAATCGCTTTAAATTTCCACGCGCCATTATGTAGATATAACTCACCGAAAATTAATGCAGTTTCAATAGAATAATCTTCAGATAAGTCGTAACGTGCTACTTCTTCATTTGAAGCTTGATTTACGATACGAATAAAGGCATTTGATACTTGACCAAAGTTTTGTTTTCTTGCTTCAGCTTCATGAATAGTCACTGCGATAACAATTTTTGATACATCTGCAGGTACTAAGCTTAGATCAACTTTAACGGCTTCATCATCGCCTTCGCCTTCACCCGTAAGATTGTCACCCGTGTGCTCAACCGATTTACATTCAGACATTAAGTTATTAAAGAATATAAAGCCTTTATCTGATTTAACTTTACCATCAGCCGTTAGTAGAAACACAGAAGCATCTAAGTCGAAATCTGCGCCATCAGTCGCTCTAGAATCCCAACCTAACCCTAATAAACATTTGGTCATACCAGGAGCAACTTTCTCTAAAGAAACATTTCCACCTTTTTGTAACGAAACAGCCATATTAATTCTCCACTTAATAAAAGTTTATTTTAACATTATAGATACCGATAAAGTATCAATACTCAATATACTATAGGGGCAAAAAAATTAACATGATAGAAACCTAACTTTTATAAAAAGTGAGACCTAAAAAAAGTTAATTCTCATTTATAATCAACATATTACTGATTATAAAATCAACTATCCCATCTAGCATAAACACTACTTTATAGAGGGTTTTAAAATACGCTTTGATTAATTAAATCATTCAAAGTTTGATGCATTTCTTAACTCTCTTTCCACCATTAAAAATGAAAAATAACTAGCGATAATATTCAATCATTTCCCTCTTTAAACAAACTTATATCAAGTCTATAAAAAGGTCGTATTTTGGCCTTTTAACTCACGCCGATATCGCCGTTACTTAGTCACTTTAATTAGTGTGTTAACTTGAACAATTAGTTCAATTTAACCATTAACTCTTCACCCAGATACTATTTATTCTTTGTGATTAATAATCAAATTAAAGCTCACATGAAATTAAACTTCAAAATAACTCTAGGCATATTATGTCGAAACAATAACATTAAAACAATCTATTTAAAACACTATTTTGAAAGTCATACTTTTTAACCCTATTGTTTAAGCAATTTCTATTGTTAGTTTAAACTCAACTACTCCTTTATCTCATCGTTAACAAATCTACCGTTTCCTAGGCGTTAGTTAATAGAGAAAAAATTGATTACTATCATTAGATGGTGACTTAATTACAAAAAGCAAGGTAGCAATCAATTTTAGTCACCAAAAATATTTAACTGACGTGTTCTACAGACAAAAATATAGACATTAAGTAGACAAAAGTTAGTTGGCAAGTACCTCAATATTATTGTCGCCACCATTAGGGTATTTAATTAGCGGCGAATGTAAGGACTCGCAATATAACGAACTTCTTATATAAGGGTTCGCGAATGTAAAAGCATGCTGAGAGTGACAAACACCCGTTTGAAGGGAGAGCAGAAAATAGTCGTAAACAATCAACAACGGCAGTATCAAACGAATCATCGTATGCTGACAGTAAGTTATGTAGAGTATAAATTTAATAATTTAAGCCAGTGGCTTACCCACAAAGTAAATAAAGCTTTTATTTAATAGTTGTTACCGCCCGTTGTTGCAATAACAGCTCGACTTGTGCAGCGGGGCAAGGTTTATAAAAGTAATAACCTTGAATTTCATGGCACCCTAGTTGCTTAATAAATTCATATTGCTCGACGGTTTCAACACCTTCAGCAATAATTTTTAAATTTAAACTGCTAGCAATTAAGACCATGCCTTGAATAACAGCCTTATTTTTTGGGTTATTGACCGCATCTTTAACAAACGTTCTATCTATTTTAATCGTATCAATGGGGTAAAGGTTGATACAGTTAAGTGATGAATAACCCGTACCAAAATCATCTAAAGCAATACTCAACCCATAGTCTTTAAAGCCCTGTAAAATAGTTAATGCTAGTTGTTCATTTTCAATCAAAGCATTTTCAGTAATTTCTATTTGAATATCTTTAGGGTCAACATGATGCGCTTTCATTATCTGTATGTAAGTATTCAATAATTTTTCATTTCGTAATTGCAGTGCCGATAAATTTATTGATAAGCGGATATTTTGATGGCCATTTTTACGCCAATAGCCATATTGTCTACATCCCTCTTCAAAGATTAACTCATCAACTTGCCCAATTAACCCTAGCTCTTCAGCCAGTGGAATAAAATTATTGGGCGCAATAATTTCCTGCTCTTTATTTTGTATTCTAACCAGTGCTTCAAAACCGACAATGTTTCCGGTATTAACCGAAACTTGAGGTTGATAATATAAAATGAATTGCTGCTTTAGGATCGCTTCTCGTAATATATCTTCATATTTATTGCGTAAAATATTCTTTTGTTCTAAAAATTTATCATAAAAAACATAACCATTACGTCCTTGGGATTTTGCTTGATACATTGCATTATCCCCACTCTGCAGCAATGTTTGTACATCATCACCATCATTGGGATACAAGCTAACCCCTAAACTCAAGGTACTGTAAATAGGTTTATCATTAATCAAAATAGGTGCTTTTATATGCTTAAAGATAGATAGAACAGCCTCGACTACATTTTCTTCACTCTGTATATCGGGCACGATGATAACAAATTCATCACCACCTAATCGCGCCAAGATATGCTCTTTAGAAAGTGCACTTTGTAAACGTTGCGTTAATTGCACAAGTAATAAATCACCTCCTTCGTGCCCAAGCGTATCGTTAACATGCTTAAAGTAGTCGACATCGATACATATAATTGCACATTTTTTATTCTCAACTCGGCAATGCTCAATCACTTCAGTGAGTTTATGTTGAAATAACTTACGATTTGGCAAACCAGTTAAAATATCTAAATTTGCTAAGTTTTTAATTTTCTCAGCTTGTAGTTTTTTTTCTGTTACATCTTCAAATAGCCCACGATAACCAGTAAATACCTGATTAATAAAAATAGGTTTAGCTGAAATTAACAAACAAATAACATTGCCATTGTGATGTCGATACCAACATTCAAAATCAATTATCACCTCATGACTATGCATTCTATTGATAAAACACCCTTCTTTTCCGACATTAAATTCATTAATTTTTTTCTTCATCAATAATTCAGGTGGATAACCAATGATCTCGCTCGTTGAGTTGGAACAATACGTAAACTCATTATTTTTATCGGTTTCCCATAACCAATTAGATGAGCTATGTGCTATCTCACTAAACCGTATTTGTTCTTTCTTTAAATCTTGAATCAAAATTTCATTTTTTAATGCGGCACTAATAATAGCGCGCAAATTCTCAAACGCAGTGCCTTTACGGTTACTTAAATTCAAGGTCATAAAACCCAATGCTTTCTTTCTAAAAGACAAAGGAAAAACCATCAATGTAAAACGATCTTGATAATGTATTAGACCATCCGGCAATAATTTCTTGGCAAGAAATTCTTTATTCTCTATTTGCATAAATTGGTTATTACGAACAGATACAATGTTAGTAGCGTAAAGAGGTTCGCTATTTAGCTCGTTAAATAAAGAGATGTGTAGCTCCGATAAATTTAAAATATCAACGGCATATTCTTTTATTCGTGTTAAATCAAATGAGGAGTTGAGGTTATTAACGATGGTTCTAAAATAATTCAAATAATATTCAGCTTCAAAGCGCTGAAAATTAATGGCCACTTTCTCAATTTTATTTTTTAAAGAGATCAATTGTCCTATAAAACCAACCAATCCATGTGCATCTTTGTCCTGTTCTAAATATTGTAATGCACTAAACTGTATACAGTCAGTCAATTCAAGCCATAGAATAATTTCTTCCGTTTTCACCGACTCTTGTAAGTAGCATTGTAGTATTTTTAAAAAGCCATCAAAATCTTTTTCATGAACCGCCTGCTGGTATAAATGAATCACTGAGGCGACATCATCGCGAATAATACCTCCCTTATAAGGGACCACCTTAGACTCAAAATAATCCAGAATGCCTTTAAAAATGAGATCATTATTCTTTATATCCCCTAATGCTTTGGTCAGGTCGCACTGCTCTTTATTGGATCTAAAATGAGCCTCAGGTAAACACCCACATGATTGTCTTATCACTAATGATGTGGGGACATAAATATCAACTCGTTGTGATTTACCTTCAATTTGATCAATAAGTGCCTGAGCAGCAACGCTACCAAGTTCAAAGAGCGGTTCTTGTATACTAGTTAAAGCAGGGGAAGCAAAGGCACCTTCTAATGTATCCATCGACCCTATCACTGCTATTTCTTCGGGAACAGAAATACCTCGCTCCTTGCAGGCGTCGATAACCCCGAGGGCTTGGTTATCATTTACTGCAATCACAACTTCAACGGGTTTACCCACTTGATCTAAGAATTTTTCAAAGGAGATCTTTGCAGCCAAGCGATTTAAATCAGCATATAAAACAGCATCTTGATCAAAGGGAAGCTGATGCTTAATTAACATTTCTTTGTATATTTCGGTTCGACTATTTGAAGAGGCGTGGTGCTTAGGGCCTCTCATTATAAGAATATGACGATACTGATGTTTGACATAAAAGTGCTCGAATAACTGTTCAAAACCAATTGCATAATCGGTAATGACGTTGCTGTGCCCTTGCACATAACTACCGATATTGACCGTGGGTACTGTAGAAAACCGATGGATCAGTTTTTGACTAGAGTGATCATCTAAAAAACGTAAGTGAGAACTAAAGGGGCCAATCACCCCCGCAATTAAGTCCATATCAACAAGCCCAAAAACACGGTCTCGCACTAATGATAAAGGGTCTGTAGAATTAACCGCGCCACCACAATAACCGATCACGTTATAATCATTTTTCTCTGCCACATGAGCCGCGCCACGCATAATTCCCTCTTGGTATGCTGAGGACATTGAACCGACTAACACTGCAATAGTAGCGCGACCATTTTTTAAAACATGTTGCTCATTAGCGGAGGGATTATGCATAGATTTACTTCCTTAGTTTAAGGTCTTACCATCGAACTAAAAATGGATCTGTTTACTTTATTCAATCTGAAAAAGTCAATTAATCGGCAATCTTTTACTTTCAACGTGGTGAACCAGTACTAAAGAAGAATAGCTCTTAGCAGCAAAATTAAAAAAGAAACAGATACCTTCAGTATTATCTATAAAATAAAAACTGTGAAGTGGGTGATAGAAGCTGCGTGAGGAATGACACTATATTTGTGTTTTTATACACTATATTTGTATTTTCATACAATAAATTGTGACATATTTTTGCTATTTTAAAATGATTAACGACTAAAGAATATTGTGACAGCACGGTGAATTAAAGTGACAAATATCTAGGGTTGCCACTTCTTTCGCATTTTTTTAATTGTTTCAGCAGGAACATCATGAATGCTGATGAACTTTCCTGTGCATACTTTAATTTGTAAGGTTGCATTATACTTTTTGGCTAGTTGTCTATAAGCTTCCATCTCCCATTGCTCCACAAAGGTATTAGCGACCACCACATTGTGCTGCAACTTTAAAAAATGCTGACACTGTTGTTGGCACCAATCATGAGCTTGTTTGAGTAAAGCAGGTTGAAATAGATAGCGATCACTGTCATTAACAAAAAACATATCAGCTTCTAAGTGCTGCGTTGTATATTGCGCTTCTTTAACTATTTTTTTAGCTAAAGTACTTTTTCCACTTCCCGGTAAACCTCGAATAAGTATCAGAGTTAATGAAGGTGTAGATGAAGGCATAGTTAAAGGCATAGGTAAGGGCATAGATGACTCTTTTTATGTGTTTTTATGTGTTTTTATGTGTTTTTATGTGTTTTTATTCCTGCAATCATAACAAAGAAGTAACACTACATTACAAAACAGCAAAAAGGAGCTAGTGTAATATCAGAACTCGTTATTTTATTAAACTTAGTTCCTGATACCTATGTAAACTTATCTCATGATATCCATAGAAGATTAGATTCAAATAATAAAGCAATAACCATGTTAATTAACAATATGACGCAAACGAGCATATGAATAATATACTCGTTGCTCGTCATCAAGTTACTTTATTTTAAATTGGCCCACTAATTGATTTAGTTTGTTACCTTCAATTAATACACCGCGCGCAATTTTTTCAGCTTCACTGCTACCTTCAGTTAATGAATTCACAATACTTTGGATTTGATAAACATTACGAGTGATCTCTTCCGTCACAGAACTTTGTTCCGTTGCCGCAGTAGCAATTTGAGTACTCATATCATTGATAGAGGTAATACCAGAAGTCACCGAATGTAAACTATCTGAAATAGCACGCGATGAATCCACAGAACGTACACTTCGCTCTTGACTCAGTGACATCGCTTTGGCAGAAAGCTCTACTAAACGATGTAATTCACCAAGCATTTCATTGATTTCAAGGGTACTCTTTTGTGTACGGCTTGCTAGGCTTCTTACTTCATCTGCCACCACAGCAAAACCGCGCCCATGTTCTCCTGCTCGCGCTGCTTCAATGGCTGCATTCAATGCTAATAGATTAGTTTGATCTGCAATCGCACCAATCACACTCAACACCTTATTAATTTCTTGCGATTGTTCCGTTAAAGCATTCATACTGCTTGCGGCACCATTAATTTCCTCTACTAAAGCAGAGACTTCTGTTAATGACGTTTCAACACAACTTTGGGCGTGATTAACATCTTCTGAAACTGCGCGGGTTGCTTCCGCTACTTGATTAGTATTGCTTGCAACTTCATTAGCCGTTGATGACATTTCAGTCACAGCAGATACAACTTGCTCTGTTTCATTGTTATGATCTTTTAATTGTGTCGCAATACCGCGGCTTTGTTGGTCCATATCACGTCCAGCTTGATTGATGCCAATCGTCGCTTCACTGATATCAGTAATGATATTTTTCAATTTATCAACAAACAGATTAAAAGAACGGCCTAATTGTGCAATTTCATCGTTTCCATTAATTTCAAGGCGTCGAGTTAAGTCTCCTTCGCCTTTAGCAATATCATTTAAGTTATCAGCCATACGTTGAATCGGTCTTACCATTTTAACTGCAGCGATATAGATGATAATGGCAGTAACAATGATTAAGGCGATCGAAATCATGAAAGTAAACATTACTTTCTCAGATAATGCTTTCTCAGCTTTATTGGAATAGTTAGCGATTACTTTTTCAATATCATCAACATAAGCACCAGTCCCTATCATCCAATTACTATTGGGGATCATCGTTGCATAACCAATTTTCTCGATTTGCTCAGAAGAACCTGGTTTTTGGAAATAAAATGAATAGATGCCATCGCCCTTTTGAGCTGCATTTAATAAACCAACAATTAATTTATTGCCTTTTGTATCTTTTAAATCAATAAAATTTTTGCCTTGCATTTCAGGTTTTACTGCATGGAAAATACTAGTGCCTTTGGTATCATAAATATAAAAATATCCCGCACTACCAAATCGAATATCACGCAGTGCGGCATCAATATCACCACCACTAGGTAGAGATTTTTGATAAGCAATAATGCCTAACGCAATTTCAGTAACTTCTCTTAGTTCTTGCTTACGCTCTTTCATCAAGGATTGACGAAATTCAGTAACATCTCGCTCAAGTCCTTCTTTTTCTACAGAGTAAGAGATAGAAGAAAGTGAAACAATAATGATCACTAATGGCAATAGGGTTAGTAATAACAGCTTTTGAAGAAGATTTAATTTATTCATACTCAGTCCTGCTCCTCCTTTTAAGGAAGTGAAAATAATGCATAGGGGTAAAAATGCATAGGGGTAAACATTTGCGCTGAGTATAAGCAATTTGCATATTTTTGCTTACTTATAATGTAAAAAAATAATCAATTAAACCCCATTTTAGAGTTAGATCTAACTTACTTTGTTTAACCGTATGATTACAAGGCAATTTATGGGCTTTATTAAGGCAGTTAGGTTTTGTCTAGGTAGTTATTTTTACAAAATAAACTACTTAGATAAAACCTAGAATGATATTAAATCATCTTTCATGGTAAAAGTGATTCGTCCCGTTACGCCATGTTGATCAATGGCAACAAGCTCCGCTTTTCCTTGTAATTGAGGTAATAATTTTAAAGTGAATGCACCGGCTTGTGTGGCCAACCATTGTCCATTTAAATACCAGCTAACTTTCCCCGAAGCACCCGCGGCATAGACAGTTTGTAGAATTAACTCCTGCTGCTGTCTATATATTTGTTGTTGATTTAATAAACCAACAATAGTAAGTGCATCAGCTTGTTTGGGGATCACTAAACAGTGAGGAGAATAGATGGGAATACGGTGTCCTCTTTTTTCATTAACGGCAAGCCAAGGTTCTAGCTGTCGAGGCCATACACTAACTTTTTTATGCTTTGCCACTAACGATCCACAATGACCCGATAAACGCAGCCCGCTATCGGCATCAATCATAATGTTTTCTATCACCTGATGAAAAGCTAATCCCGATTCTATTTGTAGCGTTCTCGGTGTGACCCCTCCTTTAGTAAGTGCAACAAAACGGCGATCACAGCTACCTTCACTTAAATGGCTCGCTCTGCCATCGGGCCAACAAATTTCTTTTTCCTGTACGTTAAATGGCCGCTCAGGCATTGCTGAAACAGATTGAAGATCCGCTTGTTTTGCATTATTTAACATGCTCAACACAGAAAATAATGCTGGCGCTGCGGTGGTTACGCCTAGTGCACCTTTTAATGGCTCTCCACTGGGTTTCCCAACCCACACACCAATACTATATTGTTCAGTGCTACCAATTGCCCATGCATCCCGGCTAGACCAACTTGTACCAGTTTTCCAAGCAAGTACTGGACGTACTTGTTGTGAAACACCCCAACTAAATTGTGCAGGAGGAGTTAATCCGGTTAAGGTTTTCCATGTGATCCAAGCTGCTTCATCACTAACTAATCTACGTCCTTTAACTGCATTATTTTTGCTATTTTTAGGCTTTTCATTAGTTTCGGGCTTTTTAAAAATAAGTGGTTTAACCCAACCTTGATTAGCAAAACTACTGTGTAAAGTCACAAGACTTTGTAATGAAATCCCCGCACCTCCTAATATAACGGACGCATTAGCTTGACCATTGGGAATACGTAATGGATACAATACATGTGCAAGTTTATTCACAAACTTTTGTTCTCCATAGGCTTCAATCAATTGCACAAAAGGAATGTTCAAAGAGCGTTGCAATGCATCCGTTACAGTCACAGGGCCATCAAACCCTTTAGCAAAGTTACCGGGTTGATAGCGAGAATTTAAACGAGGCACATCGGCTAATAAGGATTGTGAATGAATAAGGTTGTCATCAATCGCTAAAGCGAATAATAATGGTTTTAAAGTTGATCCAGGAGAGCGGATAGCTTGAATCATATCAACGTGGCCAGCACGACTTGCATCTAACATCGAGGCAGATCCTACATAACTGACTACATGTTGTGTTTGATTATCAACCACCAGCACAGCCATCGAAACACCAGCCCCCTGTAACATCGCATATTCTTGAACGTAACTACTAATTTGCAGTTGTAAATCACGTTTAATATAAGTATTGATAACGGCTTCATTGGGGTTTTCTTGATGTAATCGCCTTGCTAACAGCGGTGCTACAAAAGGTTGCTCAGGTTTCCATACCACCACAGGTTCTTGTTTTACTTGTTTTCCTTTTTGTGGGCTCCAATCGCCCTGCTTGACTAGTCGATCAATGACTTTATTTCTTGCTTGCGTGGCACGTTGAGGATAACGATCTGGTCGATATCGCGAGGGAGCTTGTGGTAAAACCGCTAATAAAACAGCTTCAGCAGGCCGCAACGCCGAGGCAGGCTTTCGAAAATATTGATAACTTGCAGCTTGCACACCTTCTAAAGTGCCACCAAATGGGGCGTAATTAATGTAAATATTTAATATTTCTTGTTTGCTTAAATACCATTCTAATTGTAAAGCGCGCAATACTTGCTGTAGTTTTCCCAATAAAGTACGCGGATGAGGGTGTAATATTCGTGCAACTTGCATGGTGATAGTTGAACCACCAGAAACAATACGTTGATGGATTAAATATTGCCATGCTGCTCTTAAAAAACTAATCGGATTAACACCAGGATGCTGATAAAAATAACGATCTTCATAGGCAATTAAGGCTAATAAATACTCATCGGAAATATTTTCTATATCGACTTTATAACGCCACACTCCTTGCTGATCCGCAAAGGCACGTAACGGGTAACCTTGATCATCTAATACCACGCTAGCGAAATCCTGTTGCTGATCAGACAATAGTAATGGATAACAACGATTAGCAATCCATAAACTACACAGCACTAAAATCATGAATAAAAAGCACCATGCTAAACAAAGCCATGGCCATTTTAATAAGCCTTGATAGGTTGTCTTTGTCACTACACCAGTAAACCGCTGAAACACAAGCTTAATCAAGTGCTTTCACGTCAATATGCTTAATGCTTCCACCAACACCGTATACAGAAGGTTGATACATAGATTCAACACGTACCGCAGGCACCACATATTTGCCGGGGTTTACTGCACGTGACAACACGTATAACGTTTGAATCTGTTGCGCACGCAAATCCAGCGCAGCCACATAACGATCATCTCTATATTCTTGATGTACAATATTGGCAGTCACTTCCACCTGCTCACCTTCAATCATAAGATCTGACAATTTTAAACTGTTGTTTAATTGTTGGTTTTCTAACTCCACCCCAGCCGGCATCAAATTAACCAGTAATGCATCTGCCACTCTTTGTTCGCTGCGCACTGTAATGCGCGTTAATAATAATTGCCCTGATTGTAAAGTACTATTATCAGGCAGCTCTATTGCACTGTTTTTATCCACTAAGAAATGTTGTGTAGTCACTTTAATACCATGGTCAAGGTCATAATCAGGCTGTTTTTTTACGCCAGACCAATCGAAGGAAGCATATACAGCTCTAGTGCCTGTATTTTTAAAACTCGTTTGAATCCCTTTGTTTTGATTATTATCGGTTGTAATATTTTGATGATATTCACCGCTTGTTTGTAGCGCTATATTGTTATCATTAATGAGCAGATCACCCTGCCATTTGTGTGCTGTATATTGTTTTTTCATGGTCATTGCCAAGGACAAAATAGCACTACGTTCTTGAGTGCTTAACCACTGTTTTTGCTGCATGTTTAATGCTAAATCAGGTACCATCTTTAATGCTATTTGTTGTAATGACGCGTTTACTGAAGCTGAGGTTAATATTGCATTAATAGCCATCGCTTGATCGCGCAATTCACTACCATAATCTCCGAGGTAATCTTGTCCACGTTGTTGCGTTAATGCTTGTTTAATTAAAGCATTCCCCTCTTGTTCACTACCGGCCATTAACATCGCTAAACCAAGGTGAACACCAGGTAATTTACCGATTGCCGCTGGCATATCTTTTTCAGCAATATCACGTAATGGCCCAAGGGTAATACTATTTTGTTTTGCTAACACATAAGCGGCATAGGCACGATAAGCGGCATCATAATGCTGCGGGTTACTAGACCAAGTGTTAACACGATGGCGACTACGAGAGCTTAAATAACTTTGCAAACGTTGTGTGGCTTTATCCAACATATCCGCTGGCACCGTCACTCCATTTGCTTGCAAATCATAAAGAAAGTCGGTGGCGTAAACAGTTAACCAGTGCTGCTCTGGTGAATGATTACTCCATAAACCAAAGCTACCATCAGCGCGTTGCAATTGACTGTATCGTTGAATTGCATCTTGCATTTTTTGTTGTGCCATCTGTGTATCAACAGCTTCTATATTGCTCACTGGACTGTGCAATGCTGTCACAAATGGACGTGATTTACTGGTGGTTTGCTCTAGGCAGGTATAAGGATAATCCGCAAGATATTGCCAGTGTGCCTGTGCATCTAAATGTGGGTTTAATGCCACTGACAATTGTAATTTTTTACTACTATCAGTAAAAGCAGAGAGCGAATCGTTTGGCAATGTCATTTGCTCATTAGACATTAACAATGCTTTCTCTGAGTGGTATTCACTAGCTTGTGTTGGGCGAACAGGTAATGCCCAGTGACGCTTAATAACAACCTTCCCTAAAGCCATACTGGCATTAATTTCACCCTTCCCTATTGCTTGCTCAGCATCTAAAGAGAAATACAACGTCTGCTTTTTATGAGGCAATAAAGTGATATTTTTAACCTGTTTCTGCGCTAATAATTTGCCACCGACACTGAAGGTGAACTCGCCTTGTAGAGGTTTATCTGTGCTATTACTTAAATCTAACGCAATCTGACTATTATCACCCTGCGCCATAAATTTTGGCATCGCCACTTGCATCACCACAGGTGAAGCAACCTTGACGGTTTTTTCTGCTTTAGCAAATTGTGCTTTATTGAATACAATCGCGGTCAAATTTAGTTGTCCATCAAAGGCAGGTAATTGTAGAGGGATCTCGGCGATACCTTGTTTAACCGATACTAACCCGCTGAATAGACTTACAATTTGTACTTCACTTTGTGCTTGTTCGCCACCACGTGTTAATGCGGCATCGCCTCCCCAACGTATGTTTGCCGAGTCTCCTAATAAGGGAGTCATCACTTGATCGTAAACATCGCTTATGGCGCCTTGATAAGCTCGCTGGCTATAAAAGAAATGATGAGGGTCTTCTACCTGATACCCACTCACGCTCAATACACCTGCATCAACGGCGGATAAAGTGACTTTGGCATCTCCGGTTACAGGATTGCCCTGTGCATCTTTTACCAGTACTTTGGCCGTTACTTGCTGATTTGGTATCCAACTTAATGCAGTATCAATTTCAACATTTAATTGACGATCACTTCGATTCAAAGGCAAAGGAATAATACCAAAACTACGCTTAGTGATGGATTTGGATGCATTGTCAGCTGCTGAGACAACAAAAGCAGAAATGTACAAATCATGCCTAGCAAGATTTTTCGGTACGCTTAAGGATAACGTAGACTCACCTTTGTCTATTTCCACTAACTGTTGCCATAATACTTGGTCGGATTCGATTGTTACCAATGCACTACCCGATGTAGGCGAACCAATACGTAATATTAAGTTTTCTCCTGGTAAATAAGCGGCTTTATCTAACGCCAAATTGACACGATCAGGTCGGATCGTCGCACTATTATTTTGCCAATCGTTATACCAATCCTGTCCAGCGCGAAAATGATAAACAGTTTGCGCTTGCGTTGTTAAGTCAGTAAGTTGTAATCGGTAATCACCCCATTCAACTTGTTGTGATAAGTTCAGTGGCGTTGAGTCGACAAAGCTAAGTATACGGTCATCAACAACATACTCTTTTTCTATACGTTGATAGTGCCAGCCATTATTATCGTTATAACTCCAAAAATAACGTTTTTCTTCACGTATCAATTCCGCTTTCACATTACCGGAGGTAAGGGGTTTCCCCGCTTTATTCAATTTTAATAGACTGAAATTTATACCACTATTACTTGCAGATTGGTCATTATCAAAGCCTGGTTTTACCGCAATAAAGCTGGCTTTAGGCCATAATAAATTATCATAATAACGGTTAATTGCACGTCCACCTGTTTCAAAAAGACTGTAATGCAGGCGCACTTTAACGGGTACATTCCAATCACTCCAATCTTTATCTACTTTCGTAACAACTTGCCCAGTTTCATCTAACTGAGCATCTGCCAATTCGAAATTTTCATTCCGAGCACCGTTAATATCCCCCACGTAATAATCAGGCCATTGTTTAAATGGGTAAGTCCAAGCTGACACACTGACCTTAGTTTGTAATTTATTACCTGCGGCAGCCGCACCATACAAATATTCTCCCAACACATTAACGGTTAGCTTTTGTGTGGCATTGAAACTATTTAGTTTAGTGGTGTTTAATGCTTCTTCGCCGTTAAAAATTAAGCGCATACGATCCGGTAAAAAATCTTCTACTTTAAAATGAAAACGCGCACTATATTGACTGTTACCTTTAGCATTAACTTTAGCTTGCCAATTACCCATTGGACCAGATTTAGGCAGATCAAGTTGATATTGATAGTAACCATTTTTTTTATCAGTTGCTTTCAACCAAATTGATTTGTAAGTGCTTCCATCAGGTTTAAACACAGTCACGCTTAATTCAGATGGCAGTACTTGCCCATCCGCATTACGCTGTAGCATATTCAACCTTAAGGTTTCACCCGGACGATAAATATCTCGCTCAGAATAAACAAATATTTGACTATCACTGTGCGTTGGGCCAGCTACATTGTAATCTGAAAGGTCAAAACGTGGATGTTGGTAAGGTAATACAGTTACTTGTTGGTCATTACGCGCCACAATTAATGCTAAACGGTCACTATTATTAATACTGACTTTACCCGATGAATCGGTGGTTAATGAAGAAAATCGTGTTGATTTATTATCTAAAAAATCTATCTGTACATTCGAAAGTAATTGTCCGGTTTTAATATCTTGCGCAATCACATAGGTTTTTGTCGGAAATTGACGTATTTGTAAACCGATTGCAGACACCGAAAACCAAGTAGCTGCATCGAATTCAAAGCCCCCGGGTTTACCGATAGTGGCAAAATAAACACCGCTTTCATTGGCCCATTTTTTATCTGCAATGGCAAATTTTGTAACATGGCGTTGATTGGCTTTACCTGCAGTTTCAATGCGAGCCGTATAGATATGTTCAACCATTTCCTCACGGTTTGCATTTTGGTAATGATAGGCGCCGCTATTAGCAATATAATCGAAGTCACCAATAAAACGGCTAAGTTTATCGGCTTTAACGCGATAAATATTAAGGTTCGCAGCTTCAACATTGACTGAATAGATACCTAAATTTTCAGAGTGTCCTGGTACTAATATTGCACCCGCTTGCATTTTAAAACTAACAACTGGCTGCATTGCTCTTGTGGTGACTGAATATTGTGAAGCTTTATTAAGAGAGCTGTCATTTTCAGCCATTAATCCAGCAATCACATTAATTGTATAATCAGTTTGCGGTTGAATACCAAAAAATTGTAACTTTTTCCCGTCTTTGCTCAACACGGGAGTGGCTAATTTAGGGGAAGTTTCAACAAAACGATCAAAGTTTTGTTCTGCTTGTAAGGGACTATTAAACAATAATTCGATGGCATTGCTATTGCCCACTTCACGCTCGGAGACATCCAGTAACCTTAACGCTACTGATACTGCAGTCGATTTGGGATTCGGTGCGACATTGACAGTGCTAGCTTGCTGCTCAACTAATTTTTCAACCGGTAATTGCTCTGCAGATAATTGTTCGGCAGTCGAGGATTCAGCAATCGATGGCTCAGCAACTAATGGTTGATCGGTATTTTCCTGGCACCCTAATAATAACAAACAACATAAGCTGACATTTAATACTTTATTAAACCACATGAGGACTCTCCAATTACTGTTAACTATGAGCTGTTAACTATCAGCTATAAACAATGAGTTGTTAGCTATCAGTTATTATAAAAATGACATTAAGTTTATCTTAAAAATTCTATCATAAACTATTTTGTTAACGAAAAAGTGTCCATTCAGTGATCAATCATGTTCAAAAAGTGGCAACGTACAGCGAAGTCACTATTGATGCACAATAATAAATAATAGTAAGCCCTAATTGCAGGCTCTCTGGTCCAGATATTTAAATAAAAATCATTTAATTCAATCATTTCATCATCAATTTAAGTCTTAATCTGAATTCAATTAATAAATTTTATTCATAGATAGTCTTTAATTGTGGGGTATTTATTCCATAATAATTGGAACTTTCTTCTCTGTGCAACAGCAGCAGAACCCTTCAAAATGTCCCCATTAACGTAACTAACAGCGTAACTAACAAGCGTAACTCATTAAACTGAAGAGGATTTAAAATGAAAGCAATTGGATACCAACAAAATTTACCCGTAGAAAATGAACTATCTCTGCAAGACATAGAATTAGAGATGCCTATTGCACAGGGACAGGATATTTTGGTTGAAGTTAAAGCTGTTTCGGTAAACCCTGCTGACTTTAAAATTCGTCAGACGGCCCCTGCTCCTGAAGGTGAATACAAAGTATTAGGCTATGACGCTACAGGTGTTGTTAAATCCGTGGGTGAAAACGTAACCTTATTTAAGCCTGGTGACAAGGTTTGGTATGCTGGTGATGTAACTCGCTCAGGTAGTAACGCACAATATCATCTTGTTGATGAACGTATTGTTGGTGGTTTGCCAACTACATTATCTTACGGTGAAGCAGCGGCATTACCATTAACCAGCATCACGGCATGGGAATTGTTATTCGATCGCCTTAACGTGGCAAAAGATGATGCATCTAAAAGTATTTTAGTCATTGGTGCTGCCGGCGGCGTGGGTTCAATCATGGTGCAACTATTAAAACGACTAACAAAACTTGAAATTATTGCAACGGCATCACGTGCAGAAACTATTTCTTGGTTAGAAGATTTAGGTGCTGATAACATTATTAATCACCGTAATCCTTTAAGTGAAGAGTTTGCAGCAAAAGGCTTAGCAAATGTGGATTATGTTGTTAGCTTAAATAATACAGAGCAGCATTTAGTTGAGATTGAAAAAGTCATTAAACCTCAAGGCAAGTTTGGTTTAATTGATGATCCAGCGACATTAGATATCGTACCTTTTAAAACTAAAGCGGTTTCAGTTCACTGGGAGTTAATGTTCACACGTTCAATCTTCAAAACAGATGATATGCAAAAGCAGCATGAAATTTTAAATAACGTGGCGAATATGATTGATAAAGGGCAAATTAAAACTACAGTGGGTCAAAATTTAGGTCCAATTAATGCCGCTAATTTACGTAAAGCACATCAGTTCCTTGAGACGCAAACTGCAAAAGGTAAAGTTGTTTTAGAAGGTTTTTAAGAACCATTGTTTTTAAGAACCATCGCTTTAACCTTACTTTTTAGTAATAAAGCTCATGTAATGAGCTTTATTACTAAACCCTGTAAATAATTTATTGTCTGAGCTATATTTTGGGTGTCATTGCAGTCAAAAACTGACTATTAATCTTAAATATTTACTCTGGATAATCGAAGCGAAACCATCGCTATCCAGTGCTAATTTTATTTATAAAGCTGTTTGTAATTAGGGATATGTTCAACCCAGAAAGCAGGCTCACCGATATAATTTTGCACCGTTTTAATAAACTCACTGACCAGTAAAGTTTGTTTACGATGTGGATATAGAGCATAAATGGCGGTATCCATATTTGATAGTTTATAATCAGTTAACAACGCAACTAACCCCATCTCTTTAATAGGTTTTTCTAAATTAAAAAGATCAATCAAAGTATAACCTAGTCCAGCTTGCACCGCCTCCATCATAGCGCGAACATCGCTCACTTTGTAATTGCCGCGCATTTTAAATGTTTTCTGTATATCGCTATGCGCTTGTTCACTTATTTTAATTTGATCCAAGCTCACATCGCCATTGCCATAGATAACCGCGGGTAAAGCGATTAACTGTTCAGGTGTTTGTGGTAAGCCATGCCGAGAAATAAAATCTTCAGATGCAACTAACGCAAAATGTGTATTAGCAATTTTTTTAGCAATTAAACTGGAATCATCCAATTTGCCAATTCTAAAGGCTAAATCAAAGTGATCTGCAATAATATCGCTGCGTTTATCATCTAACATCAATGTTATTTTTACATCAGGGTATTGCTGCATAAACAGGTTAATCGCAGGCTGGATGAATTGTTGCCCAAAAAACATCCCCGAAGTAATACGTAACATACCTTTCGGTTCAACCTGATAGGAATCAGCAATACTTTTCATATCATCCAGCGTATCCATCATAATATGGGCTTGATGCAGAATCTCTTCTCCAGCAGAAGTCAAAGAAAATGAACGTGTTGAGCGATTCAGTAGTTGCACACCTAGCTCAGTTTCTAGTTTTTTAATTTGTTTCGATAATGAGGAGTTATCCATATCATGAATAGCCGCAGCTTTAGCAAAAGAGCCCTGTTGCACCACATCGATAAATAGCATTAACTGATTAGTAATTGACAATTGAAACTCCCTACAAACGGTTACTGATAACTTTAAAAGTTATAAAGGTAATATCTTACCATTCACAGTGTGACTCACACCATAAGCGATCAAAGTATTGCGGAATAATAATAATCAAAGTAAATCTGAGAGACAAAGATATTTAATACGACCAGGCGGGAGTTAACTTATTAGGCTTTTAGCTTAATACCAAAATCAGTCCACCGAAAGGTTTTCTGATTTTGGCCGTTTGAACAATAACAATGATATTAAAGCGCATTAATTCATTAATGCGCTTAAGTGGTTAGCTTAAGAGATTCGATTAAGCATTCAGATTAAGAAATTAATCCAAAGAATCTTGGTAAGAATAAACTAATCTCAGGAATGAAAGTGATTAATAATAAGGTCACAATCAATACCGCACAAAATGGCATAATACTTCTTATTACATTTTCAATCTTAGAGCCGCTCACACTGCAGCCAACAAATAATGCGGTGCCAACGGGTGGTGTTGCAATACCAATACATAGATTGAATATAAGCATCATTGCAAAGTGAATTGGATGCATACCCAGATGCTCTGCAATTGGCATAAATATAGGTGTAAAGATCAATACGGCAGGCGTAAGATCCATAAACATACCAACAATTAGCAAAATTAAATTCATTAGAATAAATATAATAATTGGATTATCAGAAATTGATAACATCCAATCGCTTATCATCGTCGGTAAACCTGTAAAAGCCATTGCCCATGACATAATGGTTGATGCACCAATCAAGAACAGCATAATACCGGTGATCAGTGTTGTTTCTTTACAAATTGTTGGAAAATGTGACCACTTAAGTGTTCGGTAACAGAGTGATAGGGTGAAAGAGTAAAGCACAGCTATACACGCGCCTTCTGTTGCAGTAAATACACCGCCAATAATCCCCCCAATAACAACAAAAATAAGCCCTAAACTTGGTGTTGCTTGCCAAATAATTCTTAATACATCTTTAGCTGTGAAGCCGTCATTGGCACTTGTTTTATAGCCTTTCTTTTTAGCGATAAAATAAGCCACAACCATACAACTTAATCCCATTAAAATACCAGGGACATAGCCTGCGATAAACAGTGCGGCAACGGATGTTCCACCCGATACGACTGAAAATACAATTAATGAGTTACTTGGTGGAATCAGTAAGCCTGCAGGACAAGATGCAACATTGACTGCTGTTGCTAAGTTTTTGTCATAACCTTCTTTTTCTAGTTCTGGACCTAAGGTTTTACCAACTGCAGCAGCGGCAGCAACTGCAGAACCAGAAACGGCACCAAACATCATATTAGCAAATATATTTACGTGTAAAAGAGATCCTGGGATCCAACCAACCATTAGCTTTGCTAGGTTGATAAGCCGCCCCGCAATGCCACCGACATTCATAATATTCCCAGCGAGAATAAAGAAAGGGATAGCTAATAAACTGAAACTATCAATACCAGTAATAATTTTTTGGCCGGCTGTAATACTTGCTACATCAAAGGGTAAAATGAAGTACATGATGGTTAAAGATGACATGGCAATAGCAATGGCAATTGGCACGCTTATCGCAATCATGAATAAAAATAGGCCTAGTAGCCAAACACCAATGGACAAGTCCATAATATGAATCCTTTTAAAATTTATTTTTTGTGAGGTTTACAAAAAAGTTCAATCGTATTTAATGTCAAATAAATAAGAATAATAACGGCTGAAATAGGTAATATTGAATAAACGGTAGACATTGGTAGTTGCAACGCAGGTGATAGTTGTTGGCCGGTTCTTCCCATCAGTGCAATACCACCTTTAAACATTGCTAAAGAGACAAATGCAAAAGAGATCCCATTGATGAGTAATTGTAATGCTGTATGTGCTCTTCCTCTAAGATAGCCATCTAATAGCGTTATCGCTAAATGTCCTTTAACACCAAATAAATAACCAGCTCCTAATAATCCAAGCCACACCATCGTATAGCGAGCAAGTTCACCAGTCCAGCTGCTTGGGTCATTTAACACATAACGACTAAAGACTTGCCAGGTGACGGTTACTACTAGCAACATTAATGCAAAAGAAGAAATAAATAGAATCAACCTATCAAGTAGGTTTCTGAAAGATGTTAACATGTAGTTATACCTCGAAGGATTTTGCCCTAGCAAGGCCAGGGCAAAATTATATTTTTACTAATACTTATTTAAAGTGCTTCAATTTTATCAATGAAGTGCGCTAACTTAGGATCTTTTTTAGCTTCATCAATCATTGGTTTAACAGCTGCGCGGAAAGGGGCTTTATCAACTTCAATAAATGTTACGCCTTCTTTGATGCCTTTCGCTTTATTCATGTTATCCGTTGCGTCCCAGATTTTGATCTGTTCTTCAAGAGACTCTGCCGCTGCTTCTTTTAAGATTTTTTGCTCTGCTGCTGTTAATGAATTCCATTTGTTTTCTGAAATGATAATCACATCAGGGGTCATCATATGCTGATCCATAGAGTAAAATTTAGCAACTTCACTATGTTTCATTTCAACTAAGCTAGAAATATTATTTTCTGCACCGTCAATTACGCCCTGTTGCAAAGCAGTGTAAACTTCATTGAATGGTACAGGTGTCGCTTTACCGCCTAATAAATTAACCATTTCCATCATAGTTGGAGACCCTGGAACACGTACTTTCATGCCGGCTAGATCTGCTGGAGAGTTAATTGGTTTTTTAGCGTAAAAGCTACGTGTACCTGAATCATAAAAAGTAAGACCAATGAAACCTTTACCTTCGCTTGAAACTAACATCTCTTTTG
The DNA here is from genome assembly GCF_037546855.1 of Vibrio sp. 1-Bac 57. NCBI lineage: Bacteria > Pseudomonadati > Pseudomonadota > Gammaproteobacteria > Vibrionales > Vibrionaceae > Vibrio > Vibrio sp. 1-Bac 57. The sequence goes on from NZ_JALAAC010000006.1 coordinate 144,538, forward strand.
CTGCTTCACTTCTCATGAATTTTCTCATGTGTGGAACATCACGGAATAAGAAAGGTAGCGCATTAACTTTAAAAGTGGGTTCGAAAGATTCTGCTAAACCACCGTTGATTTTAGCCATATCGATAGCACCCGTTACCACTTGCTCCGCCTGATCACGTTCAGAACCAAGTTGTCCATTTGGGAAAATCTTAATAGTAAGGTCGCCATCAGACTTTTCTTTAACTTTCTCAGCCATGATAACCATACCTTGGTGAGCAGCACTTTCTAGAGACATAGCGTGCCCTAAGTTTAGTGTTTTAGCATATGCACTTGGTGCAAGTAGCAATGTAGCTACTAAAGGTAATAAGATCTTTTTCATTATTTTCATTTCCTTATTAAAAATATTTATTTTTGTAATCATGGTTCATTAAATAAATGGGTAATGACTACAATGAGTGGTAAAAATTTTTGTAAAAACTGTGTCGTTATTAATCGTCTACCCTTGTATATTACAAACAACATTAAGTATTACAATAATAAAACATACGGGTATGATACGGATCACGCTTAGTCCCTACAAACTTAGACCTTTATCACTATTAAATGATGTTCGCATAAATATCAAAGAATCCAATCAGATGACCAAAAACAAACAAAAAACAAAATAAACAATCAAAAACAACAGCTTAAATTAAATTTAAAAACAAAAATCAAGTATTTAATACCTATCACTCGTGAGATAGTATTTTCAAATTTTAATGTAGCGACAATTAACTTATTTAAAACAATGATTAAAGTTGAAATAAAGCCAACACTTGTACTACAAATGGGAATATTAATAATTATTCAAAATTAAGTACTTCCCCTATTAATTCAATTTAGTACAAGCAGTTAATTCACAAGCAAACACGATAAGATTTATATGCTCTATTACTTCACACATTCACTGTCACATGAATCATATGTAGAAAAAATATAGATGACCTTATGTTTGAATAAGTAAAAGGTTTGAATAAGTAAAAGGATTTGAATGGCTCAAAAGGTTTGAATAAGACCAAACATCTAAGGGGGAAGTCATATTCACACTAATAGATGAAGTAAACGTCATTAGAATCACTATTTGTTATATTGTGAAAATATTACAACGAATGCCTGAAAAATTTACATGCCCGCTTTTAATGTCACTCGAATGAAAACAGTAAGTAACTGATAAGTAAACATTAAATAACTGGCCCATTAGTTGCAACTACCTTATTGAACACAATATGAAGTAATCAACATTACCGAGATTACATGAGATTACATAGTTCAATCATTGTCGATTTCAATAACTGAAGAGGAAAATAAAATGGCACAGTCAAAACAAGCAACGAAAGCTGATTTAAAAAACACCTTAAAAGAAGATCACCCAGTTACTGATAAGTTACAAGATACGTTACACGATTCTGTAGATACATTAGCTGATAAAGTAGGTACAGCTGAAGAATCATTACGTGAAACTGCGCACAGCAGTTCTGAAACACTAGCAAAGAAACAGGGTGAAATAGAAGATAAATGGAATAAGTCTGCGGTTAAAAAATACGCGACAGAAAACCCAATAGCTGCTGCTGGTATCGCATTCACTGTTGGTATGCTGGTCTCATCACTATTAAAAAGAAAGTAAAAAGTGAAACCGTCAAGTAAACAATCGAAGCGAAGGTTAGTATGGATATTCCAGAGCAAAAAGACTCATTTGAAAAGCAACCTGATAACGATTTAGAAGAACAGTCAGCATCATTTCAGAACACTTATGACAGTTTAGAAACGTTATTAGGCAGTAAAGTAGTCAAGCTAATTGCCGCCAAGAATTTAGTTGCCGCTGAGGCTAAGTTAAGCCTCAGCGCGATTCTACTCTCATTTGCTATTAGCATTACATTAATAGTGATTACAGTCATGGTATGGGCACTACTTAATGTCGGTATTGGATTCATCATTTATTACTTAAGCTTATCCCTGAGCATGCCAATTATATTATTGCTAGTGATTAATATCGGATTAGGGTTTTGGTTATTTAAACAATTAAAAAGCATATGGCAGTTAGTTGGATTTAATGCAACGCTGGCGCAACTTGCACTGAAGTCATAGCAGGATAAAAATATGAAGTTTATTATTCAGAACGAGATAGATGCAGTACGTCTTACTGAGCAAGAATACACTAATGCCAGTCTCCTAGATAAGCAAGCCACACTTGATGCTAAAGCTAATATCGATACATTATTAGCATCAAAAAAGGGGCTCATGGCTTCTTTTGGTGCAGGTTTTGCCAAAGGTATCGTTAGTCAACCAACCTCCTCTACTAAGTCTATATTACCCAGTTTAATACAACTATTTATGAAGCTATAAAGTTTAGCGGCAACTTAACATTACTAATTGCCAATAAAAAAACTAAGCAAAGCAAAATTAACCCAATGGCTAAAAATCAACTTCAACGTTCACTTAAATAGGCAAAGCGTATATGGTTAGCTCGAACACTTTCAAACAACTTGCAGCTAATAAACAAAAAGATACAGTGAATAATCTAACCAAACTAAAATAGAATTACTATTGAATACCTTTACCTTAACAGTACTAATTAGCCACTGAATAATTATTTTTTGTCGTTTTATTTAACTGCAAAAAACTATGTTCTAATAGTGAATAAAAGTTAGATATTTACTGATTACATTGTACTATCGCTATGCGGTAACCGTTTCACCCTCAAAGGTGCAACAAACATTAATTAAGCTAAGCTAAGCTAAGCTTAATCATCAATAACAACGATTAACGACGGTTAATAATTTTTTAAGCGTTTTAATTTACTTTTTAATTAACAGATGTTTTAAAGGCATAAACGAATAATATTATGGATAATCAACAACAAAAATACAGTATCGAGACTACTGACTATCAGGTAGGTCAAGATAACTTACAAAAATGGGGGTTTGATATTCACAACCCTGTCTTTGGTACCAGTGCAGGACTTATTTGCCTATTCATTGCAATCACCTTACTAGTCGACCCAATCACAGCTAAAGAAGCATTAAATAGCGTCAAAAACGGTATTATGGAACAATTTGACGTGCTATTCATGTGGGCCACTAACTTCTTTCTTCTTTTCTCCTTAGTGTTAATGGTTTCGCCATTAGGAAAAATTCGCATCGGAGGTAAAGAGGCAAAAGCTGAATATTCGACACCATCATGGCTAGCGATGCTATTTGCAGCAGGAATGGGTATCGGTCTTCTTTTTTGGGGCGTAGCAGAACCAACAGCTTACTTTACAGATTGGTGGGGAACTCCCTTTAATGTAACCCCTTATACACCCGAAGCAAAAGCACTCGCAATGGGCGCAACTATTTTCCACTGGGGTATTCATGGTTGGGCTATCTATGCCATTGTGGCCTTATCATTAGCCTTTTTTGCTTATAATAAAGGGTTACCTTTATCAATTCGCTCTGTCTTCTTTCCTATATTCGGTGATAGAGCATGGGGATGGTTAGGGCACGTTGTTGATATCTTAGCGGTATTAGCAACACTGTTCGGTTTAGCGACTTCTTTAGGATTAGGTGCACAACAAGCAACCAGTGGTATTAATCATGTATTTGGTACCGACGGTGGCTTGGGCATGCAATTTATAGTGATTGCTTTTGTTACTTTTATTGCTATTTTATCGATCATTCGAGGTATTGAAGGCGGTGTAAAATTACTTAGTAATATCAATATGATTTTTGCATTTGCTCTACTTTTATTTGTGGCTTACGTAGGTTTTGACATTATCGTAGTCACCATTCCAGAGACCTTTATCGCTTATGCTGAAAATATTGTTGCATTGAGTAACCCTCATGGCCGTGATGATACAGTTTGGATGCAAGGGTGGACCGTCTTTTATTGGGCTTGGTGGATCTCTTGGTCACCATTTGTAGGTATGTTTATTGCTCGTATTTCTAAAGGCCGTACCGTTCGCCAATTCCTATTCTGCGTGATCTTTGTACCCACTTTTATGACCATTATTTGGATGGCTATCTTTGGTGGCATTGCAATTGATCAAGTTATTAATAAAGTAGGTGAGTTAGGCGCCAATGGCTTAACAGATATATCGTTAACGTTATTCCACGTATACGATGCATTACCTTATGGTGATGTCATCTCTGTAATTTCAATTGTTTTAATCCTGATATTCTTTGTTACATCTTCTGACTCAGGGTCATTAGTTATCGATAGTATTACTGCAGGCGGTAAAATTGACGCACCGGTTCCTCAACGTATTTTCTGGGCAACAATAGAAGGTGCTATTGCAGCTGTAATGCTGTGGATTGGTGGTAAAGAAGCACTACAAGCATTGCAATCAGGTGTAGTAACCACTGCACTGCCCTTTACTTTTGTACTGTTGATTATGTGCGTGAGTTTAATCAAAGGCTTAAATAGCGAACGATCTCTATACAAATAACGCACTGCTACAGGACTAATCTTAATAACTTTAGCCGGTAACAAATTAGAGATTAACGTAGCCGATATTAAGCGCTATCAGGGGAGACCTTGCTAGCGCTTTTTAGTAGATTCATCATGCATCTTCTATTATCTATTGCTCTCTTATCGCACGCTAACGATCAAAACCTATAAGATGGGTACGCTTGCGTTAGTTACTAAAAGCCCCGTCACTAAAACAGTGACAGGGCTTTGATTGGAGAATGATAGTATGAAAGTTAAGTGACTAAATAGTAAAGTAGTCAGTATCTTTTTTCAGGCTCTTGGCTAAATTCTCAAGCAGCTCAGCTTGGTTAACATTATTTTTCAATGTTTCACTCGTTTCTCGAGACATAACCGTTATCTCTTCCATTCCTTGTGCCACGTTATCAATGGTAGCAACCTGTTCATTGGTAGCGCCGACAACCTCTAATACCTTAACTAACGAATCATCAGCCTGGCGTTGAATATCATTCAATAATTCATTTGCTTGATGGGTCAGTGTTAACCCTTTTTCTACTTGCGGTACCGTTGTTTCCATTGCAGTAACAGAAGCTTGCGTATCACCCTGTACTTGATTAATCATGGTTTCAATTTCCCCCGTTGCCTCACCTGTTCTTAATGCCAGTTGGCGAACTTCATCGGCAACAACTGCAAACCCTCTACCAGTTTCACCAGCTCGGGCTGCCTCAATAGCTGCATTTAAAGCTAAAAGATTGGTTTGATCTGAAATACCACGAATAACATTAATAATTTCGCCAATTTCACGGGTTCTTTCTTGCAATACGTTAACTTGTGTCACTGTCGCTTTTACAGTATTAGAAATTTTTTCAATTTCAGTGGCAACATTTTGAACCGCTTCTCGACCTCGTTTTGATAGCTCAACCGTAGCTTGAGAATTACTTTCAGTTTGTTTCACGGTATCAACAACATTGTGAATACTATGACTCATAGAATCGAGATCGTTTTTGGCATGATTAGTTTGCACAACCTGTTTATCAGCGGCATGCAGTGCTTGCAACGAGCCAGCGGTTACAGATATTGCACGTTCTGATAACTCAGCCGAAGAAGCCACAATACTATTCACAGTCGTTTTTAGTTGCTGTTGCATCAAACCAACCGATGCCAACATGCTATTTGGACAACATGAGTTTATCTGCCCCGTCAAATCACCCTTTGAAATTCTAGCCACAACTTTAGCCGCTTCCTGAGGATCGCCGCCCACTGACCGCCTAACTTGAAAACTAATGCGATAAGCAACCGCTAAACCTATTACCATCGCAATACTGGTTAATATAATCATCCAGCTCTGAAACGAACTCGCAACTTCACGAACTTCCTTAGTGGCCTGTTGGTTAACCTTTTCCTGATAATCAATAAATTCGTTGATAATACTCAGCCAGTCTACAAATGCACCTCTTGCTTGGTTAAGTAAGACATCATTCGCTAATACAATATTGCCACTTTGCTTAGCGCTTATCACTTGCTCTATCAAAGGCATAGTTTTCTGTTCAATTTGATTAATCGAGGTATAAATGCGTTTTTCTTCTGCGCTAACATCCGCAGACGACATTTGTGATTGCATTTCTGCAGCAGATTGTTGATAGAATTTATCTAGTTTTTGTATATTAGCAATATCGGTATTTAATTCACTTTCGTTTCTTGCAAACACAACATCTCGAATCGCAATCGCTCGGTCGTGAACACTGCCTCTAAAATTAATAGCATAACGCTGCTTAACCGAATTGACATCTGTCATTTCACTGATCGTAGCATCAATAAAATTAACCCTATGTATACTGATAGCGGTTAACACTATCATCATCAAAATCACCACGCCAAAACCAATAATTAAACGTAAATTGATAGTCATAAAGTTCCACTCTGAAATAGTATAAGATTTTAAATTAGACACTTAGCCTAGTCTGCAATCTCCAATTATGCCACTTTATGTTAGTCGAATATCGACAATTAAAAATCCAATGGGAGTTTTGTTTATTATTTAGCCTTTATCATTGCAGATGCAATAATCAATAGGGGGTGAGACGACCGGTTTCGCTATAGAAATAGCAGCTATATGTTTGATATAAAACCAGTGTTTAACGTAACACTGGTTTGTAGGATAGTTGTTTATGGAAAAAGTTTTACCGAAACTACTTATCTTCAGCAGGAAGGAAATCTTTGATAATTTCATAGAGGCGCGGACGTTGCGCAGCAATTTCCTGTGCACATAAACCTTCAAGAGAATGCGGGTATTTTAACCAAGCATCGGTTTCATGAATATAATAATCTGGCACACGGTTGGTTAGATTACGTGATGGTTTGTAATATGGCACCGCCACTCTTACATCTTCAGGCATGTTAAGTCTGGTTTTTCTTTGTAACTCTTGAATTATCGCTTCAATAGAACGACCTGTGTCAAAAACATCATCCACCAATAATAATTTATCGTGATGTTGTAAGTTTTTAACTAAATAGTTCAAACCATGTACACGTACTTCCTTTTGCTGTTGGTCGATGGCAGCAGCATAAGAAGACGTTCTGATAGCAATATGATCCGATTGAGTTCCGTGTACGGCTAAGAACTCCTGCACCGCAATACCAATTGGCGCACCACCACGCCAGATAGCAACAATAAAAGTAGGTTTAAACTCACTGTCTAAAATTTTACGCGCTAAAGCATAAGAATCTTCTAATAGGGTTTGTGCGGTTAAATACTGTTTGTCTGACATGTTATTTCCCAGTAAAACATTTAAAGATAGTGCCACTAAAGATTGAATTAAAATCTTGTTTATGTTCTAATTTTTCGATAAATTATTTTGTAAATTTAACACATTAAGTTGGTAATTTCTTGGCTAAATACAGTGAAAAAATCTTTTTAGATGAAGACACGCTAATCGAAGAATCCTTTCAATTAGCAACGCAAATTATGGCAAGTGATTTTAAGCCAACCTTTATTGTTGGCTTATGGCGCGGTGGTAGTTCGGTAGGTATCTATGTGCAGGAGTGTTTGCAAACATTAGGTGTCAAAACTGACCATATCTCTATCCGTACTTCCTACGGTGGTTTTGATAGTTATCATGATCAAGATAGTGTAAACCAACCTATTCATGTACATGGTTTAACTTACTTAGTAAAACAGCTAAATGCCGATGATAAGTTACTGATTGTAGATGACATGTATCGCTCTGGTAAAAACGCTGATGCGGTAATCAACGAGCTTAAAGTTAGACTTAAGCGAAACATGCCTTCTGATGTCCGTATTGCAACCGTATGGAAAAAAGCATCATTACCGGAAAATATAGGCCCGGACTACTTTGTTAATCAGACCGATGATTGGGTTGTATTTCCCTATGAGTTACAAGGGTTATCACTTGAAGAGATCAAAACTCATAAATCATTTGCTTTTAACCATATAGATGCTAAATCATTTGTTAAAAGTTAATTTATGAAGCGTTAATAAACGAGCATTAATACTCAAATATTAAGAACTGCTTACTACTAAAGGACTAATATAATATTGGTCCTTTTTTATTTGTTGCTCATAAAGTATTTAATTAAGAAGTGTTTAGTGAAAGTAGTTCGCAGTTAAAAAATTTAGCTTAAAGTTTTCATATTACATAGAGTGTATTAGCTACGCATTCAAAGCACTAAGCTTTACCTTTTTGCACCTTTACAGACATACATTTGCTGATCTGCTTCTGATAATAATAGGTCTATGGAGCTATGTTTATTAGGATCAAACTCAACAAAACCCGTTGAAAACGAAACATTACAGCGCATTTCACTTTGTTGCAGGTAATCTGATAGCGACTGCTTAAAGTTAACCATTATTTTTTGTGCCTCTCGCTGTGAAGCATTGTTTAAAAGTAGTACAAACTCGTCCCCAGCAAGCCGAGCGACAATATCTGAATCACGAAATGAGCGGTTTAATAAAGCAGCAAATGAATGTAATATTTTGTCTCCAACTGCGTGCCCCAAGCTATCATTAATAACCTTAAAATCATCCAAATCTAAATAAACAAGTGTAGAAGTAAACCCGTTTCTCTCGCTTAGCGTTAAACTATTTTGAGCTAATGAGATAAAACCACGTCTATTTAATATTCCAGTTAGTTCATCATGGGTGGCCATTTGTAATGCAGAAAGCTCATGTTCAACGGTCGCCGCTAAATCTTTTAATGCTGCAATATCTTGATCATCAAAGTCCCTTGCATGATTGTCCGCAATACATAAAGTACCGAGTCGGTAACCCCCTACTACTAAAGGGCATCCCGCATAAAACTCTACATTTGGCTCTTCAATAACTAGCGGATTATCAACAAAACGATGATCGTTGCTTGCAGATGGAACAACTAAAACTTCACTATCGAGAATTGCATGGCCACAAAATGAAATATCACGCGACACTTCAGTTGCCTCGATACCAATACTAGACTTAAACCACTGCCTATTTTCATCAACCAAAGTGACTAATGCAATGGGTACATTAAACATACGCTTAGCCATTCTCGTTAGCCTATCAAAACGTTCTTCAGCGGGAGTATCTATGATCCGTAAGCTGTGAAGTACCTCAAGTCGATTTATTTCGTTAAATGGAATATCTGGCTGTTTCATTAAATAGTCCTAGTGATACTAATCAAAACTTGAATTCAAGTAATCAAGTGCGCTATTTCACCTATTAAAATATAGATCACTTATTAGATATGATTCGTATAATAAGTTAAGGCATAGCTAAAAAGTGACTTCACCATTAAAAGCACTACTTTATAGGTACATCCATAATTGTATTGTAGTCAACTTGGGAGGAATATTGCAAAATATATCTTCTTATTGTCATCAATGTGAGTTGAAGCATAATTAGGAAACCTCTGCACGGACTAATGAAATCTAAACTTATTTTTTCAATATGTTGCAAATAAACCTTGTTATAGACTTTTGTGCAGTTCAAAAAGGTTTGTATTGGGCGGGATCCATTCAATAAAAAGAGCAAGATCATACAGACTCGCTTTATTGAATGAAGTTAAGAAGAATGGCTGTTCGTTATTTTTACTACTGTAGCTATTGAGACTAAAAAACTGGTTATCTAAAGCGGATCAATACGTCCATTTTAGTAGACATAGAGGCACTTAAAGTTTGTTTTTGGTCAGTTGCTAAAATTACCATGCCATTATGCTTTGCTATATTTTTGAATAAATTATTAAGATCAAAACCGATATCGCGTTGATGTGAATTTTTTACTATCGTTTTTTTATCAAATAATAAATCAGACTGTTCAAATAATAAGATATTACGGCTTGTTCTAGCATCAACAAATAATTGGTCAACTTGTTCATTTGAAGCTTTATCGCTGATCGCAGTAGAGTGCTGCACAATACTTTTTGTAATAGCAGCTAGTTCTGCCGTAGCAGCACTAATCTCAGCATCATCCGCTCCATTTACAGTAATCAAAAAACGTGTTTTATGGTTTACGATCTGAGGCATATCATTTAAAAAACGGTGATAACTCTTACTTTGATAATCTACTATTAACATTTATATTCCTATTTACATTGTCATTTTTCTGCACCTAGTTTAACAGCTTATTTAATCAAAGGATCACAACTATTTCATATTGCATTACTGATTAAATAAGTTACTTGGATTCAGACAATAAGGCTTCATAACTTATTGTTAATTCTTTTGTCATTTCTGGGTAATTAGTTAATAACTCGTTAAAAAGTCTGTCTGCTTGTTCTTTTTCATCTTTATCCAAATACAACGCAATTTGCTGCAACGTATTAGTTATGTTTAATTTCTGGCTCTTTGTTGCTACCGAACGATCTACCATTAAGTTTTCTTTAGCATTATTTATACTGTCAGAGTTATTAGCACTATCAGTATTGAACTGAGGGGCTTCCTGCGATAGGCGTTTAGATTGCATCATGATCTTATTTCCAGCCCTTTCCATTAAAGCTTCAGACTCTACTTGAATACTTTTTCTTTGCAGTAATTGCTCTTCAATTTGCTGCTGCTCTTGCATTGAGGTTTTATCTGACATTGGCGCTATGCTTTGCATTGGCTGTAAATTTTGTAAGTACAACACGCCCACCAAAACTAACGAAGCAGCCGTTGAAAGCTGTCCATACCATGTTTTGTAAAGAGGTTTCTTTTGAGGAAGCTTATTTGGAGACTCATTGGTGGTGCTATTTTTTATGGTGTTATGGTTTATCAAATGCTCGGATAATGGTGTTACATTATTTAATCTAGAGTCAATATCAGTCGAAGAATTCTTATTCGGTTTTGACTTATCTAAGCCTAGCCTTGTTGTTGCTACCGTTGTTTCCTCGACCTTTTGCTCAGTGGCATTAGTTTGTGCTTCCGCTAATGTTAAAATTTTCGAGTTCAAGTCAGTACTCGGCTGCTCTTTTGCACCTTGATGATAAAGGGATATAAGGTCGTGATCAGTTAATTTATCACTCATAAAATTTCCTCATATTATGCATCACACAATGCTTTAATTTATTTAATCCATAACGAATGCGACTTTTAATACTGTCATGGGACTCGCCAACTAATAATGCAATTTCATTCACCGCAAAACCTGATTCATGCTTAAGTAAAAAGGCTTCTTTTTGCTCTCTCGGCAGTTGCTGTAAACACCATTTAACCTGTTTTATCTGTTGCGTTGCATAGATATCATCCTCGACAGTAGTATCTGTTGTATCCGATAGAAAATTTTCGCTTGATTGACCACTTTGATCAAGTTCACCATTCTCAACTACTGAAGGATGTTCTATTTGCTCTACATTGGTCGAGAACACTTTCTTTTGGGAGGTATGACGTCGGTAATAATCGATTAATTCATTATGTGCAATTCGGTATAACCAAGTACTAAATTTACTTTGCACTTGATAACTAGGGCTGGCTTTAATCAATTTACTCCAGACCTCTTGATATAATTCTTCTGCTAACTCAGGTGTTGACACTTGGCGTAGAAAGTATCGATAGAGGCTATTTTTGTGACGAGTGTACAGCTGACTAAAAGCCTGTACATCGCCCTGGGCATATTGTTGCATCAGCATTTCATCTGCGATCCCTGTCATCATATCCTTAATTACCATTACCCTTTTATAATCTGAATCCAAGACCTTATTGTAAAGCATCTGCTGTTCTTACTAGCTGAATGAATTCAGCTCGGTAACCAAAAAGATCTTCACCTTTACTCTCTAAGGCTAATTTTATGACATCTTGATACTGCCATTGCCCAGTGTATTTTGCACCTTTTAATAGTTGTGCAAAACCGGCAACTGCACTAGCAAACTTAAAGTCATCACTTGCTGCTGTCGGTTGGTCTTCGAGCATCACAGCTTGAGTTATTAATTGACTAACTTCGCTATTAGGCTGTTTGTAACGTACTTTCACAAATGCTAATTCTTGGTTGTTTGGCTGATTTTGAGACTGACCTTTTAGTGAGTCAGTTTGATAACGCGATGCATCTATGTATTTATGATGTGTGTTACTTAAGGTAATTTCATATAACGCAGTAACCCTATGACCGGCTCCTAACTCAGCCGCGTCAACCTTATCATTATTAAAATCTTCACGGGCTAATAAACGATTTTGATAACCAATTAATCGATATTCAGCAACTTGCTGTGGATTAAACTCTACCTGAATTTTCACATCTTTAGCGATTATCTGCATGGTACTACTGATTTCATCAACTAATATTTTGCGTGCCTCATTAATATTATCAATGTAGGCATGTTGACCATTTCCAATCTGCGCTAATTGCTCCATCAATGCATCATTATAATTCCCCTGTCCAAAACCTAAGGTTGTTAAAGCAATGCCTGACTCACGTTTTTTGGCGATCATCTCTTTTAACTTATCAATTGATTGAGTACCGACATTAAAATCGCCATCGGTAGCTAATATCACTCGATTCACGCCCCCTTCTTTATAGTTTTTTTGTGCTATTTGATAGGCAAGTTCAATACCTTGTGCGCCATTGGTTGATCCACCCGCAGCTAATTTGTTAAGCGAATTAGTAATCGTTTGTTGATCACTTCCAGCGGTAGCTGGCAATACAACTCCTGCAGCACCGGCATAAACCACAATCGCTACGGAGTCGTTTCCATCAAGCTGCTTAGTCAGCATCGATAAACTTGTTTTAAGCAAAGGTAATTTATCTGCGGTATTCATTGATCCAGAGACATCCAATAAAAATACTAAATTAGCAGATTTTAGGTCAGATTTTGCTATCTCAAATCCCTTAATACCTATTTTTAATAATTGTCGTTGATGATTCCAAGGAGCATTAGCTACTTCCGTATGTACTTTAAACGGACTATCGATATCGGTAGGTGCACGGTAATGATAATTAAAATAATTAATGAATGCTTCCTCACGTACTGCATCTGTAGGAGGCAACTGTCCATGATTAATAAAACGACGCATATTACTATAACTGCCACTATCAACATCAATTGAGAATGTAGACAATGGTTCGCTTTTAACCTGTTTAACAGGGTTTGAAAGTGAACTTAAATAATGCTCATTATTATCTTGTGTAATGGTAGATTGTGTAATGGTAGATTGTGTAATGGTAACTTCTGGATTGGTTATTGGTGGCTCAATCATCTTCGATAAAACCGTTGAATCGACTATTGCCATATCACTTAACTGCATGGATTGAAGGCGAGATTGTTTATGCATTAATTGATCTGCATGCGACTTGGCAGCTTGGGACTCAGCAGCTTGGTATAAGGCGGCATCTTCAATCGCGATTTTTTCCAGCTCAAGGAATTCAATAGGAGCTGTTTTTTCGTTGCCCTTAACATTCTCTTTCACATTGCCCATATTGGGTTGATTACAGGCAGTTAAAGTACATAAAATAGCGCCACTCAATACAGTTAAACGGTATTTTTTCATGCTATGAGTTGCTTGTGAGCTTTGTTGTAAGTTGTTCATCATATTATCACCTTTAATATCACTTTTTATGTCAATAGACGTTTCATCAACCTCTGCGATTGATGGTTAATAAACCTTTGTTATTGATATAAACGGATGACTTGTAAAAGTGGGGTTAAATAAAAATAATTTCATACAAGCAACAACAAGCAGATTTTTTATCTGTAGCTATGCATTAAATCTCTACTTAAATAACCATTATTTTAAATCATTTTTACTCAACTATTTAGTGACGATTAGATGCGTTTAATTACTATTATCTGTTATCATCTGCGCTCTTTTTTTTTATAATAATAGAGTCTGATTATGCATTCCATTTCGCCTCAACGGTCCCGACTTGCTTCTGCTATTCTAATTATTGGTATTTTATTTATTGCCGCTAATTTACGTGCGCCAATTACCGGTATTGGCCCAGTGTTAGATCAAGTTATTAATAGTTTTAATCTAAGTGCTTCTCAAGCTGGTATGTTAACCACATTACCTTTACTCGCATTTGCGATTGCCTCACCTGTGGCCACTACCTTAGCCAAGAAACAAGGTCTTGAAATTTCACTATTTATTGCATTGTTATTGATTGGGTTAGGGTTAAGCTCTCGTTTGATTGATTCGGTGATATTGCTTTACATTGGCACCGCGATAATCGGTGTTGGTATCGCCATTGGTAATGTTTTATTACCCAGTTTAATTAAACGTGACTTTCCACATAAAGTAGCAGTGATGACTTCGGCTTATGTGCTAGCAATGGGTATTTTTGCCGGAAGTTATTCAGCACTGATTATTCCACTTGCGGCTTATCAGGATTTAGGTTGGCAGATTGCTTTGGCTTGTTTTGGATTAGTCACCTTATTCAGCGCACTTATTTGGTTACCGCAATTAAAATTACATACCAAACCCACTAAAGACCTCACCCAAGCACTTTCGCCAGGAAGAATTTGGCACCATGCCTTAGCGTGGCAAATAACACTATGTTTAGGACTGAATTCCTTCTTTACCTACATAATGATTGCGTGGTTACCCAATATATTGATGGAAGGTGGGCATGATGCACAGCAAGCGGGAGTGTTACATGGCACTTTTCAACTTGCTTCTGCTGTACCCGGGATCATTTTGATTCCCCTGCTATCAAAACTAAAAGATCAACGAGTGTTGGCGTTATCATTAGCGATATTAGGTTTTATATGTGCATTAGGATTATTGTACCTACCGGAATTTGCTTTTGTTTGGTCAATAACAATGGGGTTTTGTTCAGGTGCTATTTTTATCCTCGGACTATCATATATTAGTTTACGCACCCATCATTCAGGACAAGCAGCCTCACTATCGGGAATGGCGCAATGTATAGGCTATCTACTAGCAGCGATAGGACCAATGCTTGCAGGTTTATTACATTCTCAATTTGATAGCTGGACTCCAGTATTGTGGTTATGCGCATTATCCAGTTTATTATGTGGTGTTTTTGGTTATTTGGGTGGGCGTAACATCACCTTCAATGAACATCTTTAATCAGATTGGATTAATATAATACAAGCCCTAACTTATAGAGCTACCATCAAGTTAGATATAGGTTTAGGCTTGTAAGTAAAAGTATTTTATTTAGGTATTGAAGTCTCAAAGGCAGGAATATCCGCTAATGCCTTCAACCATGGAGCTGCAGAACGACACCATATTTGTGCTTTTGGCGTCAACAACTCACGTTGTTCAATCGCACCTAGGCGTAAACCATAGATTTTATCACCCTCACCGACCGATGTTGCATACAATGTTGTTGCACAGTTTTCACAAAAACCTTGCGCTCGCTTATTACCACTTTCAGCTGTCTTAATGTATTCTTTGGGTTTTTTTCCGATAAAAGTAACTGCATTGGGTAATGACATTACCGCACTTCTAAAAGGTCCACTGGACATCACCTGACAATCACTACAGTGGCAACTTACTACTTTAGTTTCATCTATTTCTGCGTGGTAAACGATATCACCACAGTGACACTTTCCTGTAATTTTCATAATATTTCCTAACTAATCTTATTTGATGGAAACTATTAAAACAGATCTTCGCTTAAAAGTATCTGTATAAAATTTGCAAAAAAACAATGTCTTATTGTATTAAATTCTGATTCTTAAGCCATTGCATTACTTGAATAGATCCCAAGGAACAACGCGATTTATTTTCAAAGTCGATAAATGCGATCTCAGCTATTTCAGATTGAGCACAAAGCTGTCCTTCAAAATCAGCAAAATAACAGGTTAGTTTCACAACCGCTTCAGCCTTTTCGCCATCGGCAGGTGCTTCAAATGTGCCGGCGTATTGAATCGAGTCGGCTATGATATCAACAGAAACTTCTTCTTTTATTTCCCTAATCAATGCTTGTTGATCAGATTCACCTATTTCGCGTTTACCACCGGGTAAATAAAAAAGACTTTTATCTTTAGAGCGTGCATTAAGTAATTTCCCATCAACGATCATCAACCAAGCAAGCTTATCGATTACTTTTTTCATCTTATTGCCCATTAATTATTTTTGATTCGCTACTTTACACGCCAAGGTTAAAAATATCTAAAACTCCCTTCACGTATAGTGCTTTTAAATCATTATGATCAATGCTATAAACTAATTTAAATATAAAATTAAGATACTTAAAAGGACTTATTGTGAAAAAAATATTATTACTAACTTGCCTACTCCTATCATCAAAAAGCTATGCTTTGGAGCTAGCTAAATATCCTATTGAACTCAGTTCAAGAGAAGGTGTTAATGTTGTTATCGCACCGACAACAGATAAAAAACAAGCATTAATAAAAATAACCGGTATTAATCATGAGATTGACGGCATTACATTTCTGACCGATTTTAAGCCTCATGGAAGTAATAATGCTTACAAATATACCTATGATGGTACCGAGCGCGGCTTAGTCAGTGTGGGAGACAGTTATGGTTGTTGTTCGTACACACTGTATATACCGGATACCCGTGACGGCATGTATTTATCAAAAAAAAAACAGTCTGATCCAGTTATAGTCGCCGATTTAAAAGCGCAGTACGAGCAGCAATTAAAGCAAGGCACACAAGCTAAACTGGCTACTTTTAATCGTCAGAAGCACCTGAATTATCAGCAACAGAAAGTCGCTGAAGCCAATACTGATATTAATAAACAGTGCGGGCTAGCAATAAAAACAAACGTGGAATGGACTGCTATCGATGATAAAACATTGCAGCAATATGCTGTAGGTGCTTTTTGTGCTCAAGTTGCCGAGCAAATGGCTTATATGTGTAAAAATGATCAAACCTTTAAAACTCAGTTTGCACAATTTAATAAAATTGAATGTGAATTTGGTAATACGCTAAAACTACGTCAAAATAATAAAACTCTAACCTTCAAAACTGCGCCTAAAGCACCTAATCAAGGTAAGTTTATTGAAGCCTATTTACTCAATTTATAGTTATTAGCTTTTAGCTTATAGTTATTATTAGTACTGATTCAGTTGAGGTTAATTGTTTAGTAAAACCGACCTCAACTGAATGCTTTAAAGAATCAGTATGCTCATTACTGCTCGAATAGTTTTATACTTACCCTTTCCTATCGAATCCAGCAGAAGCCGCTAATGCGCCGCCTAATGTAATAAACACACTACCAACAACACGGTTAACAATGTTCATGGTACGAGGCTTAGCTAATAATGGACTTATTTTGGACCCTAAACCCGCATACATAAACATAGAGCTACAATCGATTAAAAACCAAGTGCTGGCTAATACAATATATTGTTCAACTTGAGGTAATTGTGCATCCATAAAACTTGGGAACAAAGCGATAAAAAACAGCAGATCTTTAGGGTTACTAATACCAACCATAAACCCTTTACGAAAAAGTGTAACACTGGAATAAGAGACTAATTTAGTGTTTATTGTAGTCTCAGATGGAAGGTCAATTTTACCTTCTTTCCATGCACTCCAACCTAAATAGATCAAATACAGCGCACCAAGCATTTTGATAACAAAAAAGAGATGTTCTGAAGCGGCCAAAATAGCGCCAAGTCCAATTGCTGAAATACTCATCAAAATAAGAGCGGCTATTGCACCACCTAAAATAGTAGGGATTGTTTTCTTGTTGCCAAACTTAACACCATCAGCAATACATAATAGCGCCGATGGTCCAGGGCTGAATATCAATATACTAATCACACTGATATAAACTAACCATGTACTCCATTCCATAAAGACCTCGTTAATAATAAGCTTTATAGGCTTATCAACTAAAATAATAGCAAACAGAAAAATAAAAAGACTAAAACAATAAGGGCTAAAAAAAAGAAAGTGCTTTCTTTTATTTTAGCCCTATTTTTCTAGTTTAAACTAATACAAACTATACCGTTATACTCGTTTATTAATGTGTTCCACGAATTGGATAATCATTTTCAGGCGCTTTAATAAACTCTAACCCACCCGCTAAAACAGCTAAATCAGGTCGACTGAATGGACCATTTGAAATATCTACTAGCTGTACTTGGCCTTTAGTATTAATAACAAACAAACCTGGTTCAGCAAAAGCATGATCCGTCTCTTTTTCAGAACGAGGGTCTGAAATATAGACACCCAAAGCTTTCATTTGCTCAATGCTCAAACCATGGTAGATAGGAAAGCTTATTTCTAAAGCAGGTAATTGCATTTCAAGCTGTTCTTTACTGTCTGCCGAAACGGCAACAATTTCTACTCCGTTAGCTGCAAACCTTTCTTTATAAGTTTCTAATAAGTTCAGGTATTTAGTACATAATGGGCAATGCTTTCCACGATAAACTACCACCATTCTCCAATCTGCATTTGCACTAATCTGGCTGATATCAACCGCTTCACCGTCAATACTTGTAACCACGGTACTCGGAAATAGCGCACCAGCTTGCATTGTTGAATGAGTCATTATATTTCTCCTAATTAGTTAAATTCTAAATTGTAAAATTTCAAGATTTACGTTGTTATAAACAACATGAAAAAAGTCGGTTATGAATCAGTCCATATAGACTTTGTAATTCAATTCAATAACCAACTGTTTGCTTGTAACGATAAGTAGAACGGAATTTCGACGTTTTTATTGCACAAAGATGAGGTTAAATGTTACCGGAACGGCAGTACTAATTGATGGCAGCTTAGCAACTTCTCGCAATTGCTCGATGCCTTTCTCTAATCCAAAACTACTTGCATTAATAACAACCGGTCTTATCGAGCTAACCAATAATTTTCCATCATTGAGTTTAACCACTTGTACTTCGTTTGATACTTCCTGTGAAGCCCCATGCAAGTCGAGGTCTAACTTAACGGTTTCAATATAGCTATCGCCTACATTTAAGTGCGCAACTTTCTCTATATCAATAGCACCGCTAACTTTTGCTTTTGAAAATGTTGATGTTTCAAATAACATCGCTTTAACTCTATCATTACGAATACCAATATTCGTTTCTGCACTAGTAAGATCAATATTGAGTTCAACTGCGCCAGTATCGCTAATAGCGCCAGTGAGCTTTTTAAAATGATGTACTTCCGCCGTTTGTGAACTTTTTACAGAGACAAAATTGACGCTAGATTCATTCCCTTGCAGTTGCCATTTTGCAAAAGCACTAGGTGATAAAAAAACAAGTAGCAATGCGATGCTCGATATAATTTTCATGAAAAACTCCATTAATTTTTAATTATGATAAAAAAACCTACAGACACCATCGCCTCAACATCTTTGTTAAGTTGCATAATACCGATTGTAATCATTGAATCATGAATTCAACACAATAAGTAAAAGTCCATATTCACGGTGGATATGCGACATTAATATTGCTATCAACGTGCGCGACCACAATATCAAAGATAATTATTTAATCAAACAGTTAAAAAATGTCGGCCAATTGAAAAATAAGTCTTATTGAACAAATTTATAAAAATTGATAGAGGTTGTTAACGGTTGAGGGCTATCGGATTCTGTGGAGAAGTTTAGCAATCAGTAAAAAGCGACAACTATAAATTACAATCGAACAGCTTGGCCTAATAGCATGGTGGGGAAGTGGCACTCTGATTAACACTAAATCATGAAAAAACAGCGCCACTCTTTTAGTCGCTTCTATCAAATGATTAAGATTTAATAGCGAACCTTACTAGCGAGTGTTAATAGTGAGGGACTGCGCTAGATATCATGACTAAAAATAGCTTGAATCACTGGCACTAAGGCATTAGCAAAAAGTTTATGTTGCTCTACATCCCAATGGATTCCCTCTTTATTACATGAGGTAACGACGCTACCAGCATCAAAGAAGCTACACCCTAGTTTTTCTGCGCTACGTTGATAGTATTCTGCTAAGGATAAGGATTTAGCAGTCCCACCTGCAAACATATCAGCGAATTCACCAACCTCATAAATAGGAGGAGGAGAGATCAATAAAACTTTAGGTGCCTTTTTTTTACAAGCAGTGTCAAATTTATGTACCGTTTCAACTAACACAGACACACCACGTGAAATGTCATCGGGAGACAGGCCAAAACGATGCTTTAAATCATTGGTACCGAGCATGATCAGCACCAAATCAGGCACATGAGATTCTAAACATGGACGTAAATATTGCAGTCCATTTCGGCCAGCATTAAAAGGGTCATCATGCACAGTTGTACGCCCAGGTTGCCCTGCCTCAATAACTTCAAAATGAGCAGGAAGCGCGTTTTTTAATAAGCTTGTCCACCTTTCAGTTAAATCATAACGTCGATTCTCATCGGGTACTGTTCCCCAAGTATTTGAATCACCAAAGCATAGTATTGTTTTCATCATTATCACCGTCGTCATTTTATAAAATGAAATTCATTAATCATACCCGTTATCATCCAAGATGCAAAAATCAGCAAGAAGAGAATTGAACAAGTTCAATGCATAAGGTGAAGATATAGGCTTGAATATATAACGTTTAAAATAAATGACTTACAAACCTCCTGCCACGAAAATGAAGATAATCACCTTGCGGCTCGCTAACTCGAAAACCAATACTGCGTTATAACATTCGATAAGGATTGACTATTGTTGTCATGTTACGTCTTGTCCGAGGCCCGAGTTAGCGACTGAATAATGTATATTGATTGGTAAGGAGTATATGTTGATAATAATTTATTATAAAAAAGATCCTTGCTAAACAAAACATGTTTAGAATATGGTGTCTCAGTAAACAGTCTATAGAAGCAAAACTTTATGTTTTAAACAGTGTCCATATCATTGGCTGTTAATCAAACACAAAAATGAAATCTATATTCGCGATAACCTAATAATCAGATTTTTTAATCTTTTTCGCCTATTTAAATAAGGATAGATTAATGTTAACTCTTGATAATAACTGCATTGTGATTTTTGGCGCATCTGGCGACCTGACACAACGCATGTTAATACCCGCCCTTTTTAAGCTTTATATGCTAAAAGAATTACCAACCTCATTTGCTATTATCGGGGTCAGTAGAAGTGATTATAGTGACCAGAGTTTTCGAGATAAGTTAATTAAGCATATCGAATCTGACCCTGATGTTGATCAAGCAGCACTGGATAAATTCTCTAAACACTTATTTTACCAAGCGATAGATCCTGCTAAAGTAGATCAATATGCAGTCCTTAAAGAGCGTATTGAGTCCTTAGAGACACAATTAGAAATACCAAGTAATACCCTCTATTATCTTGCAACACCACCTAGTCTTTACTCCGTCATCCCTAAAAATCTTGCTGCGCATGGCATGAATAAAGAAGATAACGGATGGAAACGCTTAGTTATTGAAAAACCCTTTGGTTATGACCTTGAATCTGCAATAGAACTGGACAAAAGCTTATATCAAGACTTTACCGAAAAACAACTTTATCGCATAGACCATTACCTAGGCAAAGAAACAGTACAAAACATGTTAGTTTTACGCTTTGCAAATAGTATTTTTGAACCTTTATGGAATGCTAAATATATCGATTATATCGAAGTCACTGGCGCAGAAGATTTAGGCATAGGAACACGTGGAGGTTACTACGATAATTCTGGTGCAATGCGCGACATGATCCAGAATCATTTATTACAAGTGATCGCAATGGTCGCAATGGAACCGCCAGCAGTGATTAACGCCGATTCAATGCGTGATGAAGTTGTCAAAGTTTTGCAATGCCTAAAACCTCTCACCGACCATGACCTAAAACATAACCTAGTGTTAGGGCAATATACAAAATCACATGTGCGTGGTAAATGCTTATCAAGCTACCGAGAAGAAGAAGGTGTACCTAATGATTCTCGTACTGAAACCTATGTAGCATTGAAGATGTTTATCAAAAATTGGCGTTGGGACGGAGTGCCATTTTATGTACGTACCGCTAAACGCATGCCTACTCGTGTTACTGAAGTAGTTATTCACTTCAAAAAAACACCACATCCGGTTTTTTCAGCAAACCCACCAGATAATAAACTGATCATTCGTATTCAACCCGATGAAGGTACTTTACTTACTTTTGGTTTAAAAAAACCAGGGTCTGGTTTTAACACCGAGGAAGTTTCCATGGACTTCCATTACAAAAACTTAAAAAACACACAACTATTAACCGCTTATGAGCGCTTATTATTGGATGTTGTAAAAGGTGATGCGACCTTATTTTCTAGAAGTGATGCCGTTCACGCCTGTTGGCAATTTGTGCAACCTATTCTTGATTATAAAAAACAATCCTTTGATCTTTACGGTTATGCCGCAGGGACATGGGGGCCGATTGAGGCAGAAGCGCTGTTTGAAAAAGATCAAACATGGCGTTCTCCTTGTAAGAATTTAACTGATACTGACTACTGTGAGCTTTAATGTGAATAATATAATTTTCAATTCCACTCAAGCATTGCTTGATAAACTTGCGACTGATTTACAACAACTCAGTCTTAGTGAGCATAAAATCCATATCTCTTTATCGGGAGGTTCTACGCCTAATCTGTTATTTGATTATATAGCAAGTTCCGATTACGCAAACACCATCAATTGGCAGCAATTGCATTTTTGGTGGGGTGATGAACGCTGTGTTGCCCCTGACCACGAAGAAAGTAATTACGGTCAATGTAAACAACGTTTATTTGATCATATCGATATACCAGCAGAAAATGTTCATCGTATTAAAGGTGAAAACCCTCCCGCTGAAGAGGAGCTGCGCTATGCTCAAGAGATACAAGACATAATCCCTTGCGGTGATGATAATATTCCACAATTTGATTGGATCATTTTAGGAATGGGGGGAGATGGACACACAGCATCTATTTTCCCAGGGCAAACTAATTACGAAGAAACCAACTTAACTTTTATTGCAACACAACCGCAATCTGGTCAACTACGTATCTCTAAAACTGCACATTTAATAGAGCAGAGTAAACGCATTACTTATTTAGTGATGGGCGCGAGTAAAGCTGAGATGATTTATACCATAAATACTCAAGCAAACAGTGGGGACATCTACCCTGCAGCTCATATTTCAACTAAATCAGGATTAACCGAGTTTTATTTAGATCCAGAATCCGCAACACTATTACAAAAAGGAAACAATGATGAATGCTGATATCGCAGTCATAGGCCTAGCCGTGATGGGGCAAAACCTAATTTTAAATATGAATGACCATGGTTTTAAAGTGGTTGCTTATAATCGTACCGTGTCAAAAGTTGATCAATTTTTAGCATCAACAGCAAAAGATACCAATATTGTTGGCGCACACTCCTTAGAGGAAATGGTGAGCTTATTAGCAGCACCGCGTAAAATAATGTTAATGGTGCGAGCTGGTGACGTTGTTGATCATTTTATAGATGCCCTACTGCCACTCCTAGATAAAGGAGATATTATCATTGATGGCGGTAATTCTAATTATGTTGACAGTAACCGCCGTGTTCAAAAACTAAGCGAGTTAGGCCTTCATTTTGTAGGTGCAGGTGTTTCAGGTGGTGAAGAAGGTGCGCGCTTTGGCCCCTCTATTATGCCAGGTGGCGACATTAAAGCGTGGCCGCATATCAAACCTATCTTCCAAGGTATTTCTGCAAAAACAGATCAAGGTGAACCTTGTTGTGATTGGGTAGGTAATGCTGGCTCAGGCCATTTTGTAAAAATGATCCATAACGGTATCGAATACGGTGATATGCAGTTAATCAGTGAAGCTTATCACTTCATGAAAGAAGCATTATTGATGTCACATGAAGAGATGGAAGCCACCTTCCGTGAATGGAATGAAACAGAGTTAAATAGTTACTTAGTAGAAATAACCATACAGATTCTGGCCTTTAAAGACACTGATGGCGAACCACTGGTTGAAAAAATCATGGATACCGCAGGGCAAAAAGGTACCGGCAAATGGACAGGTATTAATGCCCTTGACCTCGGCATTCCTTTAACATTAATTACTGAATCTGTTTTTGCGCGTTACTTATCTTCTATTAAACAACAACGTGTGGAAGCGAGTAGCCTATTTAACAAATCTATTTCGCCTATCAAAGAAGATAAAGCAAAATGGGTTAATGCCCTACGTGATGCACTATTAGCGAGTAAAATCATCTCCTATGCACAGGGCTTTATGCTGATGAGACAAGCATCGGACGAAAATAATTGGGAGCTAAATTACGGTAACGTGGCATTAATGTGGCGCGGTGGTTGTATTATACGTAGTGCATTTTTGGGTAATATTCGAGATGCCTTTGCGACACAACCTGAACTCAACTTCCTAGGCTTAGACCCTTATTTTAAAGATATTCTAGAACGTTGTTTACCAGCATGGAGAGACGTCGCATCTAGCTCTCTGCAGATTGGGCTACCAATGCCATGTATGACCTCTGCACTGACCTTTTTAGATGGTTACACGACGGCGCAATTGCCAGCGAATATGATCCAAGCACAACGAGATTATTTTGGCGCGCATACCTTTGAGCGAATAGATAAACCTGCTGGAGAGTTCTTCCATAACAACTGGACAGGACATGGAGGTAATATCTCCTCCACCACCTATGATGCTTAAATAACCTTAACCGCACTCAAGTTTAAGGTAGCTATTTATAAAGTAGCTATGTTAAAGATAAATAGGTTTAAGATAGCAACTCCATAAGCAAAGGCGTTAAATCATCGAGTATGTTGATGATTTAACGCCTTATTCTTTGCACATCAATCATACTTAAAGTTTGCCAATCAATTCCGACATATGTTGTACTTGCAACATCGCAAGCGGACTTTGTTCAACGTCATTAGGCGCGTAATAAACACTCTTCATCTGCGCTGCATTGGCTGCCTGTAAACCGACTAGACTATCTTCAATCACATAACAATTAGCGGGATCAACCTGCATGGTTTCTGCTGCATGTAAAAATAAACCTGGGTCAGGCTTCCAAGAGCCGACTTCATAGGCGCTGAATATTTTACCTTTAAAATACTTATCCAACCCTGTCACCCGTAGTGCCTGTTCTATTTTCATTCTAGGGGCTGATGAAGCAATACAATAGGGAATACTCAGCGATTCAATTAACTCAATAACACCTTGATTAGGGGTTAAGTGAAGGTCAAAAAGTTGAGCTACTTTCTTTCTATATTCAACTTCGAAATTATCAGGAAAGGTGGTTGAAAATACTGCTTCTAAGCTCGACATGATCACATTAAGCTTAACACCTCGATACTCAGCAACAAGTTGTTCAGCACTTGCCTCAAGACCTAATTCAGCCAGCTGTTGCTGCATCGCTAGGTTACAGAGAAACTCACTGTCGACCAATGTTCCATCACAATCAAAAATCACTAAATCCATAACACCCTCATGATTACTTTATAAAAAGAATTAGATACTCACCTATTTATAACTACCGAACTTACAACAACTTATCTTATAGCCACTTACCTTACAATGGCTTATCTTATAGCTACTTACCTTATAACAACAACCTTACATCACTTTACAAATGACAAAAGTAAAATTAAAATTAAAAGGCGAACAATAATAATTGGCAGGAAGAGTCTGGATGAGTAATAGTTAAATATATCGCAGTTACATTGCAGCATAGTTAACTGAATAAATAACTGAATAGAACGTGAATAGAAAGTTAAAAAATTGAATAGAAAGCCGAATACATAGTAGAACAGTTCAATGTATACATAGCAGAGTACGTAGCTAAATACCTGACTCACAGGTGGCTAAGAATTATTGTTAATAAGAATAACAAGGAAGGAGAGCAAATAGTGAACGAGTAATAATTCGCTATTTACTCAATATTACCTCTTGATAATCAAAGATTTTATTTACAGAGTCTTTCAAACGGATGCATTAAGTACAAAGGTTTTCAAGCAGATGCGTTAGGTACAAAGTCATACTGCGCATAACGTTCAATAAAAGTATCTAAACGCGCATCATCATCATAAAACTCAGACACCATTTCAGCTACGTCATGCAATGCATCTCTATCTTGGCTGCGAATACAAAACATATCATGGTCGCTACACAGCGTTAATTTTGCTAAAAGATCGGGGTTTTTCTCGGTTAACATATTTTCAATTACCATTCCCCAGTCATCGCTATCACCTAAAAAATCATGAGACTCAAATGCTTTCCATTTTAAGTCCCCCAAGGTCAAACTGTGCATTTTTTGGAAACTTGAAAATAAAAAAGGTTGAAAAGCATTCGGTTGTTTCATAATAAATCTCTTTAATAGACACGGTTGATTTGAACTTCATCCTAGTCCTAAAAATAATAAAAAATAATGCTATGCATCATACTTTTGTATTTAATAATTTATATAACCCTCAGAATGAATAGGTTTTATTGATGAGCAAGTAATCTCATGCGAATTGGACTGTACTTAGCGAATGTTTATAGCGACCAACTCATATTTGTAACCGCCAAAGACCTCTGACACTTCCATAATCACGCTAACACCTTGATTTGGGATTTTTGATGTACGAGTTTAGGTGTATGAATTTAAGTGTATCAATTAGAATAAATTACTATTAATACACTCATCAAAACATGTAGCAGCAGTATTACTACTGTAAATAATTAACTACTACTGCAAATAATTAACCACTAACGCATCTGAAATAACTCATAATGAAATTTACTTTTGCTTAATCCAAGCTCATCAAATGCATGCTGTAATGCACTAGAAAAAGATTGAGGCCCACAAAACCAAACATCTGAATCCGCCCAATCCATTGCCATTTCAGTGATCTGTTTAGCATTTAAAAATCCCTGATTATTCACATCCCAAAGGTGTAATTTAACATTTGCTTGTTTAGCTAATGAGCTAATGTATTGAATAAAAATAGGATCAGGGCTTTGAGTACAATAAAAAAGATCCACAGAGCAAGACTGAGTTGTATTCGCCAACGCTTCCATTCTCGCAGTAAAGGCAGCGATACCAATTCCACCTGCAATCCAAATTTGATGACCGGTTTTAGATTTAAAGTTAAAACAACCGTAAGGACCTTCTAATGTGACCGGATCACCCACTTTAATACTGGTATTAAGTCTATCCGTAAAATCGCCAATCGCTTTAATATGAAAACGCACAGAACCCGATGAGTTTGGCATACTCGCAATAGTAAATGGATGTGGCTCTTGTCCCAAAAATGTAACAAAAGCAAACTGCCCAGGTTCATGACCAGGCCATTGCTTTGAAGTCCCCACGCAGAGACTTAATACGTGGTTACTTTTATAAAAATGAAAGCTTTCAATATGGCCCTGTATTTTATTTTTTTGTCCAATATTACCTATTAAGCTTTGTATTGCAGCCCAACAACCGATGACGATTAATAACCCAACAAACCAGCCTATAGGTTGCTGCCAATAACTAAACTTCACTAATACTAAACTATGAAATACAAACAATAGATAAACAACGGACATTAGTTTATGTGTTGTCAAAAATATTGGGTAACTGATCTTTTTGAATAAGGCGATAGCAATCAATAGTAGCAGCACATAAAAACTCCACTCACCTACCGATTCAGCGGAATGACGTAAGCTATGTAATAGCCCTTCAAATGAAGATGCATCAATCGTTGACAGCATTCGCCCTTTTCCACCAGGCTTATCTAATAGCCCCCAGTTGACCAAATATTTTGAACCTTTAGTCCAAAACCAATGGATAAGAATAAACACCAAACTACTTATGCCTAACCATTTATGTAAACGATATGACTTATCTAAACCATTTAATAACTTTTCTAAGGGCTTTAAACGCAGTGCTAGCAGCATAATAATGCTCATCGTAGCCATTGCTAAAATACCGCTATACTGCATCAATACTTTACGAATGGGAAAGTAAGACCAGGGAAGTAATTGAAAATTTTCGGCTAATACCCATAACAGGGTCAATGAACCAAAAAAAACCGGTATAAACCATTTTATTCTACGCATAACCCTCGCCTTCTAAGAACTTAAATAAGGATTGTAATAGCGACTTAAATAGGCGCTCAAAACGACGCAATTCACCTACTATTACCATGGTTATACTATAGCAAATAAATAGTTCTCAAATATGAATTAAATGTGGATTTAAGCACTAATAATTCAACGGGTAATAAAACGCTAAAACACCTTTTAAAGACGCCCTTATCAAACTCAACTAAAAGATATAGCGATCCTGTCTTTACTTGATCTGACCACCTATTTCGACCGTTGAGGCTATGCTATACCTTTATCTGTATCTTTGTTAACGCTTAGATATGAACATCGTTTGTTAGTACTAATTACCTTACTATTGAAGAGCGTTACTTTTTGTTTTACTGGAGCTAATTACTTTTTTATTGGAGTGAATGACTTTTCATTTTATTAGCAATGATTACTTTTATTGATGGCTGTGTAGGAGGGATTAAAATGGAAAAAATTAATATTATTTGCGTTGACGATGATCGCGAAATCCTAGAGGCCGTCAATCGAGACCTTAGCTTTTTTAGTGAAATGTTCACTATCGAAGAGTGCCAATCTGCAGAGCAATGTGAGCAATTATTAGAAACCTTCGATGCTCAGCAAGAATATGTCGCTTTAATTATTTCAGGGCATTTTTTACCCGTTAAATCAGGCGTTGCATTATTAACAGAAGTAGCAACCGACAATCGCTTCATTGGCACTAAAAAAATTCTGCTTACGGGCCATGCCACACAAGCAGATACTATCAAAGCGATTAACAGCGCCAAGGTTGATGGCTTCTTAGCCAAAACCTGGGACTCTGACGAGCTAATTCAAATGGTGAAGGAGTTATTGACACAATTCATCCTTGAAAAAGGAATTGACTATGAACCTTTTATAAAGAAACTCGATGCCCCTACTCTGTATCGATTACTTAAATCATAAATTTTGCTGCATTAGCTTTTGATAATAACGAGTTCGTAATAACAGCAGACAATAAAATAACGCGAGGATACAAACAGAATTACTTCAACAGCTTAACATTAATATCAACGTAAATTGGATCGCTTTGTGGGAGGCATATTAAATGATAAAAAAAAACTTGAAGTACATTCTGCCTATTTTATTGCCCTTAATTATTATTTTATTACCCGCAGATAGCTTTGGACTCGCTGGTTTAACATTAGTAGAGCAACGTGTGATGGCTATTTTTGTAATGGCTGCTTTGTGCTGGGTCTTGGAGCCGATTCCAATTTACGCCACTTCCGTGTTAATTATTGTATTAGAGTTGCTGCTTATTTCCGATCACGGATTATGGTTTGCCACCAATGACACACCACAACTGCAAGGGAATTTACTTAGCCAAACTGACATTATGGCCACCTTCGCATCACCGATTATCATGCTTTTTCTCGGTGGTTTTTTCTTAGCTATTGCCTCGACCAAATATCGTTTGGATATTAATTTAGCCCGCGTACTGTTGCGCCCATTTGGCCACCAGCCTAAATATGTAATGCTTGGAATAATGTTGATCACCGCTGTTTTTTCAATGTTTATGAGTAATACCGCAACCACCGCTATGATGCTATCTATTTTAACCCCAGTGTTAGCATTATTTGGTAATAAGGACATGGGTAAGATAGCCTTTGCATTATCGGTTCCTGTTGCAGCTAACATCGGCGGTATCGCCACGCCTATTGGTACACCACCGAATGCGGTTGCGCTTAAATACTTAGTCAATGAAAACAGTGTTAGCTTTGCAGAATGGATGGCAATGGGTGTGCCCTTTGTTGCGGTAATGTTATTGCTAGCTTGGTTGTTACTAAACCATTTATTTCCTGCTTCCGTTAATGTCATAAAACTAGATATCGAAGGCACATTTTTAAAAACGCCCAAGGCTTGGCTCGTTTATGGAACCTTTTTATTAACCATCATATTATGGTTACTAGGAGACTTGCATGGAATGAGTTCTTACGTAGTTGCTATGTTACCCGTCGCTATATTCTCTATTTTTAATATCATTAGTAAGGAAGACTTAAAGCATATTTCCTGGGATGTTTTATGGCTTGTTTCCGGCGGCATAGCCTTAGGTTTAGCATTAGATAAAACAGGACTAGCAGCACGCACCATCGAAGCGATTCCATTCCATCACTTTCACCCATTAGTGCTGATTGTTGGCGCTTCTATGTTGTGTTTATTGATGGCTAATTTTATGTCTAATACAGCCAGTGCTAACCTGCTATTACCTTTAGTCGCCACATTAGGTGCATCGATGCATTCATTACTTCCCTATGGCGGTCAAATGGTCCTCATATTATCAGTAACCTTTGCAGCCTCTTTAGGTATGTCTTTACCCGTCAGTACACCACCTAATGCACTCGCTTATGCTAGTGGACATATAAGAAGTTCTCAAATGCTTAAAGTAGGAGTGATATTAGGGATTAGTGGTTTATTAATCAGCTTTTCTATGTTTTTTGTACTGCATCAATTGGGCGTTATTATTAACTAATTACATTTATTGTTATTGCTATTGTTAAAAGAAAAGGGCCAGTAACAATCAGCATTATGGCCTATTACAAAATCATCATTATTTTTTAACTTTCATCAACAATACAGCTCAAAATTACTGGTTTTAAATAAATCAATTATGTAAGGTATTGGACTCAGTATTGTTCAGGATCTTAGAATAGGAGCTAAAAGTGAACGGAATCTTTTGTGGTTATTACGATCAAGAAATGGAACAAGATGTTCCGTTACAGCCGACCTTAAATGAAGCATTACATTTTTTTAGAAACTTTCAATGGGAGAATAAACAACCAACATCCACGATGAAAATGTTAATGTTACAAATTCCAGAGCTTGACGATACCTCTTTACAGATTTCTAGCTTAGAGAAAGATAAATGGATTATTTCGGCCAAGGTTTCTCAACGCCGACGCTTTTTAGGCCCCTTTTTTAAACAAGATGTTTTTAGTCTTTTTATGGATGAAAATGCACTTGAAACAGAGAATTTAATCCGTGATTTTTACCAACATTCATTAAGTGAATTTATTCAGTTATTAAAAGACAATAACCTCTGACTTTCTCAGATACCAAGAAGCTAAAAAACTCCCGACAATAGCTACAACAAATACGACAGCAACTAAAACAAAAACAACTTACCAATTTAAGCGCCACCATTGCCATTGTAATCGAGCAGTATTAACAATCACTCATGTAAAATTTACACAACCAGTTTAAATTTTCATTTAGAAAAAACAATAAAACAATATTTATCAGTAAGTTAAAGTTTGGTACGGCCTTTGCAAATACACTCAATTATTGATTGCTTTGATAGATGGGTGCGCCCCTCTGGTAATGCTATCGTTTTTTCATAAGGGGATTAGTAATGCCTATTTATTTTTATTACATCGCATTAACCTTCATTTTTGCTTTATTGGGTTATTTCAACACTTTTTTACTGTCTTTTATTTTATATTGGATCAGTGCCTCTCTCGCCGTTATTTCAATTGCTTACCTGATTAAGATGCCCAGTATATTTAGAAAAAATAGCGATGGACGCATTCCCCTCTATATCAATGTTTTATTATGGCCATTTATTGCAGGTGTTTATATTTATAATGGCATTGCCAGGAGGCTGGATAAGACCCCTAAAATACATAAAGTAGGCAAAGGTTTATTCGTCGCAACGCGTTTAAATACACAAGACTTTATATCCGGAGACATCAGTGATATTCATGCAATTGTAGATATGACCGCTGAATTTAGTGCCTTAGATTGGGGAAGTACTGCATTAGAACTAGATTATTTGAATATTCCAACATTAGACCATCAAACACCGGATCTCGATTCTTTACAGCAAGCAATCACTTGGATCGACAACCATATTAATGACGATAACAACGTAGTGGTTCACTGCGCTTTAGGCAGAGGACGTTCGGTATTTGTTGCCGCGGCTTATTTATTAGCAAAAAATCCGGACTTAACCGTTCGAGAAGTATTAGATAGCATATCAAGTGTGCGAACCCAAGCAGGCTTAAACAAAAAACAGTTAAGACGCTTAGCGCAATATCGAGAACAGAAAAGCCTTAATACTTATCCAACGGCTTGGTTAATTGTAAATCCGGCTGCAGGCGGTGGGAAATGGGAGCAATATAAAGTCGATGTTATCAATCAACTTAATAAACACTTCTCATTAACAGTAAGAGAAACAACCCCAACAGTATCCGCTAAACACTATACCGAACAAGCGCTGGCGGCTAAGACTTCGACAGTCATTGCTGCGGGAGGAGATGGCACTTTAAGAGAAGTTGCTGAAGAGGTGGTGAATACCAATATCACATTTGGTTTTTTACCTATGGGTACCGCGAATGCATTAGCCCACCATTTATACGGCCACCTGTCTAAAATAACCCCCGTTGAGCTTGCGCTATCACACATATGTAATAAGCAAACAGTTAAAATTGATACAGCAAAATGTAATGGTAAAACGGCGCTGTTATTAGCAGGGATTGGCCTTGAATATGACATGATCAATTTTGCAGACAGAGAAGTAAAAGATGATAACGGGCAATTTGCATATTTAAATGGTTTTTGGAAAGCCTATTCAGAGGGAAAAACCTATCATGTTGATGTCGCCTTTGATGATCAGAATTTTACCCCTATCGAAACCACAAGTTTTGTAGTTGCCAATGCCGCTCCCGTAACAAGTTTGCTAGCACAAGGTAATGGTGCACCTAACATTCAAGACGGTTACCTTGATGTTACTTGGATTAACTCAACACAACAGGTAGGCAGTAAATTAATGGGGTTAGGTGAATTAATTTCAGCTGGATTGAGCTTTAATAATGACCAACCAAGGCCAGTAGATAGTGAACAAAATATTCGGGCTAAGCGTGTTAAAAAAATAAAAATCAATAGTAAAGAAACGATTAAATACGTCATTGATGGTGAATTATTTGAAAGTGATACGCTCAATATTTGTATTAACCCCAGTGCGTTAACGGTTTTTTTAAAACAATAAAAATAACAGCGCTTAGTGAACCTGTTCACAATAGGGAATAACACTTAGCGCTTTTATTTCAAGCCCCCTTCCATCAGCGCAACAGTCATTGCACTTAACTCTATATTATCCTCAGCAAAGAGAATGCGGCTCTAGGAATAACTGACAATTTTCTTTGTAAAATTTACTATTTCGCTTTTTTAAACCCATCAAAAAACCAATAAATTAAATAATATCAGCAAGTTAAGTTCGGGCCTAAAATTTGCAGTGTAATTTGTATGTATGGGTTTTATGTATGATTTTTCTAGGAGTACGGCGTGGACTTATTAAATATTGATCAATATTGGAAGCTGATTGAAGAAAAGCTAAATACTTGGATAGAGACAGGTATTCAGCATATACCCAATTTAATCGTGGCAATTATCTTTATTATTTTCTTCTCTTTATTCGCACGTATTGCCGGTAATGTAATGCGTAAAGTATTAAGGCGCACATTTGACTCCCACCAAATAGCTGATTTAATCACAGCGATTCTTAAAACCTGCTTAATATTAATGGGTATTTTCATTTGCTTAGACTTTGTTGGCTTAAAAGGTACAGTCACCTCGTTATTAGCGGGTGCAGGGATAATAGGTTTGGCAATCGGTTTTGCCTTCCAAGATATGACTGAAAATCTAATTGCCGGCATTGTAATGGGTATACGAAAACCATTTAAAATCGGCGATATAGTCGAAGCTGATGGTGTATTTGGTACTGTTAAAACCATTAACTTACGCAATACCTTAGTTGAAACATTTTTTGGCCAACTAGAAATCATCCCTAACAAAATATTGTTCAGAAATATATTAACCAATTACACAGTGATTGGAGAAAGACGTATTGAAATCCCCGTTTCAATTTCCTATGCCGACGATCCCGACCAGGCTGCGAAGCTGTTAGTTAACGCATTAAATGAATGTGACTTTGTGATCAAAAAACAGGAAACCAATGTATACGCTGAAAGTTTTGGAGATAGCGCTATTAATTTACTAGTGTGGTTTTGGATTGATTACCCTGGCCAAACAGGTTTCATGGCAGCAAGACACCAAGCTATTTCTGTTATTAAAAATACGCTAGAAGAAGCTGATATCTTGATCCCATTCCCTATTCGTACGCTGGATTTTGCAATTAAAGGGGGAAAACAGTTAGGTCAGGTATTAACTGAACAAGTTAACGACAAACAAAGCGCTACATCAACTAACGAAACGCATAATAAACAGACTCATGCAGATGCTAAATCAAACACGACAAATAATTACTAAGTAATCTAATCGTTAATATCTAGTCGTTAATAATAGGCAAAAGCACCCCTCTAGGATTACTCGTGAAGTTATCCTAGAGGGGTGCTATAACCGTGATCATTTAAGATGCAAAACCAGCGAGCCGTGAGGTCAATGCTTACCGGCGATACTCCCTTGTAATTTTTACATTAACGCATGTAATAAAAACAAAGTGAGTTTACTAAAAAGCCACCTAAAAAAACTATAACAATTAAAAATCAACAACTTACAGTTTTGGCATAATAATCGCTAATCTATATTACCTAATCAAAAAGGAGAAAATGATGAAAAACTCAATTCGTTCAATTATTGCACTTACTTTGTTCACTGCAGGTTCAACAGCCGTATTCGCAGACAATACATGGGAAGATAAATCTAAAGATGCATGGTTAGATGGTAAAGCAGAAACAACGCTTTTATTTAACAGTCATTTAAACTCTTTTGATATTAATACCGATGTGCAAGACCGTGTTGTGATCCTAACGGGTAAAGTAGATAGCACCGTAGATAAATCTTTGGCGGAAGAGCTAGTAGCAAGCCTTGAAGGTGTTGATTCAGTTGACAACAAACTTTCAGTGATTAATAAAGAACAAGATAGTGAATTGGTTGCTTCGTTAACCGACTCAAAAGTTGAAGCCGTGGTTAAAAGTAAATTATTAATGTCATCGGACGTGAGCGGAACAAGCATCGAAGTTGAAGTGCTTAATGGCGTAGTGATATTAACCGGTGAAGTTGACTCAGACAGTGAAGAAGAATTAGCAGTGATGATCGCTAAAAACAGCGAAGATGTGAAATCTGTTATAAACAAATTAGAAGTTGCTGACAGTTAAATATTAATCAGTGCTCAAGAATCAAATAAAGCATACTTCGGTGTGCTTTTTTCATGCACATAAAGCCATTACTAATTCAAAGCCATTTAAAAACTATTTAAAAGCTATCTAAACCTTTTGATTAAATCATACAAACCTCCCTATCAAATTCTAAAGTATTAATGCCTATATCTTAAGGAGTAATTTGTATAAAGATCTTTAACTAATTAATAATACACAATAAAAAATCTTCCTTTTAAACGAGGCAGGTTGTTAAAAAGTCGATATTTGAATAAAAATGTGTAATCACTTGCCGTTAAAAATTGCTAGTATGTGACATTATAAAATATTTTAGTGATAGGCAAAAAGTCTATTGAATGACCATAAAGGATGACCGTGTTAAATATATTATTAGTTGATGACGATGAAGAGTTTACAAGTGTAGCATGTCATATTATTGAATTTCTTGGGCATGACATCATGACGGCTAATTCTTTGCAGGAAGCGTATCAGATACTAGAAAATAATGACTTTGAGCATATTTTTTTAGACTTTATGTTGCCCGATGGAAGCGGCTTGCACTTAATTGATTACATTAATAAGTCTGATCAAACACCTTATATCACACTGATCACAGGACACCCCTTAGTAAAAGGGATGTTAGACAGCTTATGTGGCCCTAAAATAGACTACCTTGCTAAACCTTTACAACGTGAAGATTTAGAACAAGCGCTTTCACACAAAAGTCCCAAAGCAACAAATAAAAAACATAATTCATCGTTACCAAATAAACATTTTGGTTGTTTAATTGGTGAGTCCGATGCGATGAAAGCGCTTTATACCATGATTGAACGTGTTTCTTTGACACAGGCTAATGTGATGTTGATGGGAGAGAGCGGCGTTGGTAAAGAGGTTGTTGCACAAGCTATTCATAGCGCGACTAATAAAGTGAACAATACAGAGCATCAACTGATAGCAACCAACTGTGGCGCTTTAAGCAAAGAGCTCATTGTAAGTGAATTGTTTGGTCATGAAAAAGGTGCTTTTACGGGAGCAATTGCTAAAAAAGAAGGCGTATTTCAACGTGCAGGTGATGGCACTTTATTTTTAGATGAAGTGACTGAAATGCCAATTGATATGCAACCGAATTTATTACGTGTATTAGAGAATAAAAAAGTCACCTCGGTAGGTGGTACCAAAGAAGTAACGGTTAATTGCCGTGTTATTTCAGCCTCTAATCGCAGCGTTGCAGAGATTGCAGAGAAGAAATGTTTACGCGAAGATATCTATTTTAGGTTGGCAGTTTTTCCTATTGCGATCCCTGCTTTACGCGACCGTAAAGAGGACATCCCTTTATTAGCCCATACTTTTTTGCATGAACTTAATGAAGAGAATAACCGCCAGTACCAATGGCAAGCGATACAATTACAACGCCTTATGGACTATGACTGGCCAGGTAACGTACGAGAATTGCGTCATGCCATTCATCGCGCTTTTATTATGTCAGATCCACAGTCGACATCGATTGAGTTACCAACAATATTCAGGTCACCTTTCTCTTCGATATCAGAAAGTAGCCACAGTGTAAGTGCGGGGCAAACCATAGAAGATGTTGAAAAAGAATTAATCAAAGTCACCTTAAAAGATGTAAATGGTAATAAATCACTGGCAGCTGAGATGCTAGGCATTAGTACTAAAACCTTATACAACCGCCTGCATGCCTATGGCGAATTTAAAGAGTAAAGCATTTCAGTAAGCCATTTGTATAAGCGCTGAGTTAGCAACTAAAACGAAAGCTGAGTGAGGTTCTATTTTCAAAGACTTCCACGACAAATCATTAACTAATAGATAAGGTTACTTAAGTAATGAGTGAGCAAATAAACAACAGTGAAGCAAAAAAAATCAATGAACTAATTCATGATGCCCGTGCCCCATTAAATAGAATTTCAATGCAGGCAGAGATGATTAAATTAGTACTTGAAAATAATATGCCAATCGAAAAAGCATTAGAAGCCGCTGATAAAATTCTTATTTCGTGCCAACAATGCAGCGAGTCTTTAGAACACATTGCGAATAAAAAATCGAATTAATCGAGGCTAGATTATCTGGGGTAAATTAAATTGTAACTTACCTTTAAAAACGCTTTTAAAGCAAATATATAGGAAAATAAATGACATCGATTGCTCGCTTATTAGATAACAAACGAATTTCATGGGCATTAATCTACTTTATCGTCATCGGCATGATCACTATTAATGTCGTATTAGCATTAAAAACAATCAATGAACTAGCAAAAACACAGAAAAGCTTAACCAACACAGGGGAAGTTATTTTAGCGTTAGATAAATTGCATATACTTGTTTTATCAGCAGAAACTGGGCAACGTGGCTATTTATTAACTGAAGATGAAGAATATTTAGCACCCTACCAAGAAGCGCTTTCATTAGTATTAAGTCAAATTCTAAAAGTCAAAGCACTGCAGTTAGATATGGTCGCTAATAAAGAAAAACAACAAGTATTGCTGAAGCTCGTTGAAACAAAATTAGATGAACTGACCTACACCGTTGAACTCGCCCTGAACGACAAAGAAAAAAGTGCTATTCGCGCAGTAATGACGGGTAGAGGTAAAAACCTTTATAGCGAAATCAAAACCTATTTTGATGAATTGCAAAATGCTGAAGTTCAACATCGTTATAACCTATACAAAAAACTCAATAAGATTGAAAAAGAAGCACAGGTGACCTTCAGTATCTCCGCTATCACCAGTTTTTTATTATTGTTTGGATTATGGTTTTTAGTGCGTATTAATAATAAAACAGAGCAACAATACAAAGATAATTTAGAGCAACAAAATGAAAAACTAGCCGATGAAGTGAGAGAGCGTACAAAAGAGTTAACTCTGTACTCCGAGGAGTTATCACGCAGTAACCGAGAATTAGAAGACTTTGCTTTTGTGGCATCACATGACTTGCAGGAGCCGTTAAGAAAAATTAGGGCTTTTGGTGATCGCCTGATGACCACCTACGCTACTGAAATTGACCCTAAAGGTCAGGATTACCTTCAACGAATGTATAATGCGGCAGAACGGATGTCGAATTTAATCAATGACCTACTCGAGTATTCTCGTATCAACACTCGAGGTAAGCAATTGGTAAATGTTGCGCTAGATGAAGTATTAGAAGCCGTATTAGATGATTTAGAAGTGGCCGTTGAAGAAAGTAAGGCGGAGATCATAGTAACCTCATTACCCATGATAAATGGTGATAAATCACAACTTGATCAACTATTTTTGAACCTGCTAAGCAATGCAATAAAATTCAAAAAAGAAGCCGTTTCACCGCATATCAATGTCAATTACAAAGAAACCATGGTCTACGACCCGCAATTAGAAACCGACAGTTTATGGTATGAAATCATCGTAAAAGATAACGGCATTGGTTTTTCACAAGAGTTTGAAGATAAAATATTTATTCCATTCCAACGTTTACATGCACGTACGCAGTATAAAGGAACAGGCATTGGTCTAGCGGTATGTAGACGTATCGTAGAGCGCCATGGCGGTATTATTTCAGTACAAAGTGAGGTTGATGTAGGCACTGAATTTACAATCAAAATCCCACATAATTTTACTTTTACAACAACCAGTTAAGGTTACATAAATGAATACAAAAGCAATTACCATTTTAATCGCAGATGATGATGAAGATGATCGCCTATTAGCTCAAGATGCGCTAGCAGAAAGCCGTGTATTAAATAAACTGCATTGTGTTGAAGACGGTGTTGAATTACTTGAATATTTAAACCGAGAAGGTCAATACCAAGATAAATGCAACTCACCAAGACCTGATTTAATATTACTAGACCTTAATATGCCGCGTAAAGATGGACGCGAGGCGCTTAAAGAGATTAAAGAGAACCCAAACTTAAAGGGTATTCCGGTAGTTATTTTAACCACTTCAAAACAAGAAGAAGACAAAATTAAGGGCTATAACTTAGGCGCTGCGTCGTATATTACTAAGCCCGTCAATTTTGAAGGTTTAGTTGAATTGATGAAAGTATTAGGGAAATATTGGATTGAGTTTGTTGAGTTTCCTGTTTCTAATGATGATTAACCGCTTCTTGTAATAACCAATTTTTTCTAGCGCTAATTGTTGTTCGCATTAATTGTTAGCGTAAGTTGTAAATGTTAATTGTTTTTAAAAATGCTTGAGTTACTTGTCCGTAAAGCAACAGAACTCATCACTTACTGTCTGAAAATATATGGCTAGTACTTAACTAGCCTCTAAATAGCGCCGAAGTAGTACTCTGTAACGCCTGAACCAAGCGCTTTAAAAGCTGAATTCAATTTAAATTATAATCAATGAAGACTTAGCCATGACTGAATCTATAAAAAGAGTATTGCTGGTAGAAGACGATGAAGATGATTACCTATTAACCAGTGACTATCTTCAACAGGTCTCCAATTATCAATTTGAAATTCAATGGACAGATAGTGCCGTTGAAGCTTTAGTCTTACTCAAACAAAATAAACACGATATCTGTTTACTTGATTTTCAACTTGGCTCATTGAATGGTTTAAAAGTGTTAAAGCAAGCGATTAATGCAGGCTGTACCATTCCTATTATTATGTTGACTGGGCAGTCGGATAGCCAATTAGATAATAATGCGCTGGATGCCGGCGCGGTTGATTACGTTATCAAGTCAGAACTTAATACCACGCGTTTTCACCGTGCGATTCGCTATGCACTTTCTCGTAAAGAAGTTGAAAATGAACGCTTAGAGCGCATTAAAGCAGAGACTAAAAACCGTTCTAAGGATAAGTTTGTTGCACATCTAAGCCATGAACTACGAACTCCCCTGACCTCTATTTTGGGGTATACGGAACTTTTATTATCGCACCAGGAAAATACCCATATTAAGTCTGAATTAAATACGATATTAAATAATGGTAAGCATTTATTAGGGCTGTTAAATAACGTATTAGACCTCTCTAAAATAG
The DNA here is from genome assembly GCF_037546855.1 of Vibrio sp. 1-Bac 57. Lineage (NCBI taxonomy): Bacteria > Pseudomonadati > Pseudomonadota > Gammaproteobacteria > Vibrionales > Vibrionaceae > Vibrio > Vibrio sp. 1-Bac 57. Next base: position 184,449 of record NZ_JALAAC010000006.1, read on the forward strand.
CCGCAGATAAATTAGAATTAAATAATGCAGATATTGCCTTAGACAACTTTATTACAGACCTGTACGCGTTAATGTCAGTGACCGCAGAAGACAAAGGTATTTCACTAAATATCAACACAACCACCCCACTACCACTTGAAATCAATGCCGATCCTATTCGTTTAAGGCAAGTATTTATAAACTTGATTCATAATGCCATCAAGTTTACCGATAATGGGGCCGTGACCATTGATATCTGGTTACAAACAGAGGCGGATAAAAATACCTTATATTTCACTATCACCGATACAGGTATTGGTATTCCTCAACATTTATTAAAAACCATCTTTAAACCCTTTGAGCAAGTTGAAGACATTGTTTCTCGTAATGAGGAAGGAGCGGGATTAGGGCTAGCCATTTGCTGCGAATTATTAAAAAAGATGGATGGCACAATAAAAGTTGAATCAGAGGAAAATGTTGGCAGTAAATTCATTATTAGTTTGAATCTTGGTGACTTATCTAATACACCTATTGAACCATTTGCCTTTAACCCTATCAACGCGCAAGCACCTGAGGCTACTCTGCCGCAAATAAGCGGACGTATTTTAATTGTTGATGATATAAAAGATATTAGAAACTTAATTGGCTTTATTTGCCGCTCCTTTGGGTTAAGTGTTTGCTATGCAGTTAATGGTGGCCAAGCAGTTACTAAAATCATCGAAGCACAGGTACAAGGTACGCCCTTTGATAGCATCTTGATGGATATTCATATGCCAGTGTTAGATGGTAAACGAGCCATTGCTAAACTAAGAAGCATGGAGATCGCCACACCGGTTATCGCGGTTACAGCTGCCACCATGAAGGGTGTTGATCAAGAACTAAAATTGCTCGGTTTTAATGATGTAGTGGCAAAACCGGTAGATAGAGAAGTATTATATCGAGCATTAATAAATTGTTTAGGCATCAATATAAGCTCCTCTGATATTAAAACTGAAACTGAAACTGAAACAATTGGCAACGCTTCGTCAGCACTTGTTAATACTAAAGATGGCCATTTAATCGCGCCGCAACAAACAAAAAACAACTCAATCGATGATCAACTGCATACGAATAACCTGAGCAATACTTCAACAATAAGCTCTCAATCGACAGCACAGAATCTAGAGGTTGCCGAGGTGTCAAAACGCTTTTTAATTATTGAAGACGATCAAGATGCCGCTCAAATAACTGCATTATTACTGAATAACCTCAATGTACAAACGCAAATTGCGCACAGCGCCGCTGAAGCGATATCTTTATTAACCATTAAAGATCAACCAACTAAAGATGATCTATACGACCGTATTTTACTGGATATCAATTTACCCGATGCAAACGGGTTAGCTTTTTCAAAAGAATTACGCTTGTTATTGCCAGATAGTAAAATAACCATCATCAGCGGCAATGAAATTAGCACTGAAACCTTAACCGAGTTTGCGATTGACCAAGCGTTATTAAAACCCATCAATTTAGCGATGCTTAAAAGTATTATTTAACTTCTATTTAACTTCGAGTTAAATCTTGAAGTAGTTTTAACTTTTTAGCTAAATCGCTAAAGCTACTGCATCACTAAACTACTCCCCTATTACATCACTACACCGATAACCATTGCTTATTATTTGCGATGGCTATCGGTGCAATTTATTAAAAATAAATTAAATGCCTCTAAAGATTATTCGACCTATTATTCCCAAAACCTACCAAGTCTCAAAACCTATCAAATTTCATAACCAACCCTCTCTCATAACCAATCAAGTTCAATAACAGCCTTCCTCGCAGTATTGAAACAGCATCAGCAATAGAGTAATTAACGCCTTCTTTGCTCTGCAAACTTTACATTTTATCTTGTAAAGTTTACTTCAACTCATTTCCCAAAAAACAGGAAAAACATTTTAATACTTTAAAATCAATCACTTAAAAACTGGCACGTATCTCGCAATATCTATATCAACAACATCATTCAACATACAAAAAAAGGAGCGTCACATGTTAGGTTGGGCATTAACTTTCTTTATCGTCGCAATTATCGCAGGTGTGTTAGGTTTTGCAGGAATAGCCGGAGCAGCGGCAGGAATAGCTAAAATAATATTCTTTGTGTTTGTCGTATTACTGGTGATTTCATTAATTGCTAATGCGCTAAGAGGTCGAACACCAAAGCTTTAAGGATTTGAATGTTACGCATTTAAGCAAATCTATTTTATACACATTAAACATTTGAACTTTAAACATTAAAGTGAATCTATATCACATAAATTAATTATTACTGGAGATCGACTATGAACTTTAACAAACAAAAAACACTATTAGTATTAACACTGGCTTCAACATTAGGTTTAGCGGCTTGTAGCGATGATAGCGCAGAAACAGCAGGCGAAAACATTGACGAAGCAGCTGCAGAAACTAAATCATTTGCAGAAAACGCTGGCGATAATCTTGATACGCTTGTCTCAGATACTAAAAATGCAGCGGGAGAAGCTGGCGATACACTAACCGAAGCTGTCTCTGATTCTAAAGATGCCGCTAGCGATGCAGGTGACAAAATAAAAGACGCAGCGACTGATACAGGTAATGCAATAGAAGATGCCTGTGAAGATGTTAAAGGTAAATTAGGCGCTGAAGATAAAGACTGTTAATCACTAAGCCATAACATATTAAGGTGAACTAAAAACTAACTACCTTTTAGCCTAATATAGCTTTAAGCATAGCCTTAAGAATAACTTCAAGCATGGCTTAAAATATCACTAAAATATGCTAATAGTTAACAAAAATGCATCGTGCTAATACACGATGCATTTTTTTTGCGGCTTTGTAAGTTGCAAACATATCATAAAGCCAAAAATAACAATCTAGTATCGGGGAAATATACAAAGTTTTTGATGCCCTTTTTCACTTCACTTTTAATTCACTTTTCACTTTAGCTAGAATAACAGCGTAACCAGACAAAGCTTATTCAACTCAAGCATTAAGCTGGATAACAACGCTTCAATACTGACATCGCATCATTCAATGCCTTAGTCGTTTCAACACACCCGCCTTTATCGGGATGGTATTTTGCCAATAATTGTCGATAGCGCTTTTTAATAATCACTAAATCACAGGGTTCTTGTAAATCAAGTAAAGCTAATGCGCTGTCCTTTTCACTATTGTCTCCCATATTAAGCCAAAAACTGTCTAGTAAATTATCGACATCTTCACTTGATGTGTCGTGCAAGTTTTCGATATCCAAATAATAATCCCTTAATGGATCATTATTCGCCAACTCAAGGTGTAGATTATACTTAGGGTCATTAGCTCTATTTTGCTGACCTTGCTCGGCGGGTAAAAATTGAATATTTAAGGCTTCAATAATAAGCATGCCCTCTTGAGCTGCTTGTAATTGATCATTTAACTTATAGAGCGCATGAAATAAAAGAAAGTGTTTCTGAAAGAGGTCTAAGTTATCAAAGAAGGTGGCATTTCTAGAAAAAGGTTCTTTTTTCGAGTAAGCCGTATCTATCGAATTTTCTTGCTGCTCTTGTTCTGGTGGTGTTTTTGGTGCCGATTCAGGCGTTTTTTTTGGAGATTCTTGTGGAGGCTGTTGTGGACATTGTTGCTGCTGTAACAGTGTTAACAGATTATACTCTTTGATCCCTTGCGGATAACCTTTAAGCATTTTTAATAAACGACTGTTGTGATAGCTATTTTTTTGTTCCTTGTTTTTCTGCTCACTTTTATAATCATTGCTTTGTTGATAATCACTTTGTTGATGCTGACTCACTAACACTGCTCCCTTTCATGAACTTATACCCGTTAAGCTAATATCATTAACCGCAATACAAGAAATATATGTTTAGCTCTTATTTATAAATTTGCACCCATACCACTACAACCATAAGCGTAGCAGATTTAAATCATCTTATAGTTAGGTTAAAGAAGTCTTGAATTCAAGAAGTATAAGTCGATATCTCTTTCTTTAATAACAACTCTATTTCTTTAATAACAACAACGAAGGTGTTTGCTTTTCGGCATTATCAATTTTGAATCGGGTATAATAAAAGTGCTTTAACAGGCTCCTTAACTATTTAACCGCCTATAACTTAATAGTTCTGATCAATGGTACGAAACGTCAAATTAATACGTGCTGTAGTGACTTTTTTAGTCGGTGGCAATCGATGTAACCAGTGAGTTTGGGTGGCGCCTTTCATGACTAATAAACTGCCATGTTGTAAGAAAATCGACTTCGTATCTTGGTTTACTCTATGTTTAAAAGAAAACTTACGCTCTGCACCAAAACTTAATGAAGCAATTGCCCCATTCTTTTGTAAATCAGTTTCACTGTCGTTATGCCAAGCCATCCCTTCTTCACCCGTACTATAGAGGTTTAATAAACAAGAATTAAACTTATGCCCCGTTGCTTCTTCTACTCTCTTTTTTAATACTAGCAGTTGAGGCGTCCAAGGTAAGGCGACTTTCGTCATATTAGAATAAGTGTAATTAAAAGATTCATTAGCATACCAAGCGACCTTTCTTTTAGTCACAATCACTTCACCTAAAATATTTGCTTGGTCATGTTTCCATTGAATGGTGTTAAGCAAGATATCAAAGAAATAATTCGCTTCATCAAAGGGAATTAACAGCCCATGGTACTCTACTATCCCATCGTAATTAATAATGTTAATCGGCGACTCTTCTAGCGCTGAAAATAAGTCTAGATTGTACATTCTATTTCCTCTTTTAAAGCAAACTAATCACTAAGCTAATATTTACAAAACTGCGCTATTTTCTACAATACTTCACTATTTCCTACAAAACAGCACTATTCTCTACAAAACTTCACTATCTTCTAGAAAGCTTAATATAAAGAAATAACGACAAAAATATAATAGCAGCCCCTATCAGTTTTTGTGTTTCAAGTATTTCTCCAAGCACCAGCATACTCATGAGCAGTGTCCAAATGGGTTCTAAAATCATGATTAATGCGGCTGTTTCGATCTTAATTGAAAGTTGTCCCATGGTTTGTAATAAATAACGGATTGAAGTCGCAACAACAGCAGAAATAACGAACCAAACTATCACGTAATTGGTTAATTCAAAATGAGCTTGTTCGCTAAACACAGCAAAAAGTGCAGTAAAAATACCTACCGTCAATAACTGTATAAAGATAGAGATAAGCGGTTTAACACTGCTGGACATCTTTTTATTAAATACAAAATGCATAGACAGTAACGCAGAAGCAAGTAAAAAACACCATTGGCTTTTCTCTACCTGCCAACCATTAGACAGTGTCATCAACATCATGCCAGCAATCGCAATAGGTAACGCGAACCAGAATGCTCTGTTAGGGCGTTGACGAAAAAACAACCATGAAGTAAAAGGCGCAATAATCATCGCTAAACTCATGATAAAAGCCCCTTCTGAGACGCTTGCTGTAATAGACATCGCATATACCCAGACCTTCATTGAAGCGGCTAAAATAAGGCCAATGGAACACACTGATATAACTTGTTTGAAGTTTAAGCGTAATACTTTTTTGTAACAAAAAGGAAATAAGATAAGACTCGCGAACAAAAATCGAACCGATAAAAAGATGTCACCCGGTACTGACTCAATCACTATTTTAGAAGCAATCCAACCAACAGCTGCTAGCAATGTAGCTAATAATAAATGAAACTCTCCGCGCATCGGTTTTCTCTTTTTAGTTGTTTTATTTTTACGTTTTATAAACACAAAAAAGCAACCAGACTGTTCCGTAAGGTTGCTTTTAATAAACTGAATGACTAGTCAGGCTAGTTTAACTGAGTCACAAGAATTAGCTTAACTTATTTGCAACATTCAGATTAACCATGCTTAGATTTATTCTGGTATAGTTTTTAAGGTATACCTTTTTAAGAGACAGCTTAGCTTACTCAGCCTGACTGTATTCAGGATAATCCGTTAAGCCTTTTTCAGCTCCACCGAATAACGACTCCGGATCATGAGCTGCTAATGGGTATCCATTTTTAATACGATTTGGTAAGTCGGGGTTAGACACAAATGGACGCCCAAAACCAATCATATCAGCCAATCCACTTTTAATAGCTTGCTCGCCTTTTTCAGCATCATAACGTCCCGCGTAAATTAATGTTCCTTGATAAGCTGTGCGAACATTTTCTTTAAATAATAAAGGTGTTTCAGGTGCATCGTCCCAATCCACTTCTGCAATATGAATATAAACAACATTATGCGTATTCAATAATGCAGCGGCGGCGCTATAAGTCTCAACAGGCGTTTCATCAACCGTACCATTTAATGACGTAAACGGCGCCAATCGAACACCCACACGATCTGCGCCAATAGCTTCAGCCATTGCAGCAACCACTTCACCCAGAAAACGCAGACGATTTTCAATACTGCCACCGTATTCATCAGTACGATTATTAGCATTTGAATCAATGAATTGATTGATTAAATAACCATTGGCAGCATGAAGTTCAATACCATCAAATCCCGCTTCAAGAGCATTCAGTGCCGCTTGACGATATTCTTCAATAACAGCTTTAATATCCGCTTTCGTCATTTGACGAGGTTCAACTACATCAACAAAACCAGGCGCGCCAACACCGTCATCAACAAATACTTTTACATTTTCAGCTTTCAAGGTAGAAGAAGAAATCGGTTGAACACCACCCGTGTTATCTGGGTGTGATACTCGACCAACATGCCAAAGCTGAGCAAACATAACACCGCCTTTTTCATGTACGGCATCTGTTACTTTTTTCCAACCTGCGATCTGTGCTGCACTATAGATACCCGGTGTCCAAGCGTAGCCTTGACCTAATGCAGAAATTTGTGTGCCTTCACTAACAATAAGCCCAGCACCTGTGCGTTGTGAATAATACTCAGCCATTATTTCATTCGCTTCATTTCCCGGTTGAGTAGCACGAGAGCGTGTCATCGGAGGCATTACAATACGGTTTTTTAATGAAATGTTGCCTAATTGAAGTGGTTGAAAGAGTAAATCTGTCATTATAATTTCCTTTAAAAGTTATTCAGCTTGGCATTAAGATTCACTTTGAATCAATTCTGTTTGATATTCATCGGAGTCTTTATTAAAAGTAATATGAGTGATTCCACCTTTAATAGTGCCGAGTCACTTTTTTACCTGTTGCATTTACCTTGCTGCAAGCTGCGTAAATATCTTCAACGCCAAGCGTAATGATTAATTATGAAGCGCAGTATCGCTTCGATAGGTAGCAATATACGCCTTCCTATTGATACATTAAAATTATGATTAATTATCATAATAATAATTAAACGTTATACATATCAGCTCAATTAACGACTGCTCTGCGACTCATTAATCTCATTAACCTAGCTTGCCCCAGCCATACCTGTATTAATATTGTTTTGAGATGAAAAGAAATAAGATGAGAGAAAATAAGCTCAAAGCAAACTACAGCCCCTTGCAATAAATCAAGTAACGTAAAGAAGTATTAAGTGTTAGAGCAGATCAAACGATTTTCTCATTAGCTGAAAAGATGGTGGGGTCCTCAACCAAAAACTTATCCAGTTATCAACGAAAACAATAGCTAAAATAATAAAGTGGTTGGTGTGATATCTCGCCGTCGTGTATTAAAAGCATTATTAGATAACAATTTTTAATGACGTTTAAGATGACTTTTCGGCAGACTAGCAGGCTAAGATAGTTTACTAAGTTGGTTTACTAAGTTGGTATATTAATCAGTTAATTAAACGGCAGATTCAACTTTGAAGTGCATAACGTCTATTTACAGGATTTTTTAAAATCCTACCGTAAATAGACGCTGTATTAGAAAGTAAATAGCAGTAATGCTAAGTAAGTACCAAGCAAATGCTAAGCAGTGACGTTAGACGCGTTCAATTTGTTAGCTGTCCAAACGTACAATAACTCTAATGCGATTGTTGCAGCAGCAAGCGCAGTGATCTCGCTTTGGTCGTAGGCTGGTGACACTTCGACCACATCCATACCCACCAAATTAATCCCCTGCAGAGCTCGAATAATCTTTAACGCTCTATCGGAGCTAATACCACCACAAACAGGCGTTCCAGTACCTGGCGCAAAAGCAGGATCTAAGCAATCAATATCAAAGGTTAAATATACCGGTTTGTCACCGACAATCTGTTTTACCTGAGACACAATCTCATCAACTGATAAATCATTCGCTTGCATTGCGTTAATCACATTAAAGCCATGACCTTGCTGTTTATATTCAGTACGAATACCAATTTGTACCGACGACTTAGGGTCAATCAACCCTTCCTTAGGCGCATGGTAAAACATCGTGCCGTGGTCATAACGACTGCCGTTATTGTAGGTGTCCGTATGCGCATCAAAATGAATTAATGCCATCTCACCATGATGCTTCGCATAAGCACGTAACAAAGGAAGCGTAACAAAGTGATCGCCCCCTAAGCTCAGCAACATTTTACCACTGCTTAGAATTTGATCCGCTGCAGCTTCAAGGCGTTGTGTCATGTCTTCTGCATCACCACAATCAAATACTAAATCACCGGCATCAATCACCTTAGTATGATCAAACAGTTTAAATTCCCATGGGAATTTTTTACTTTCCCAAGATAAATTAACCGATGCGCGGCGCACAGCATCTGGGCCCATACGCGCACCAGAACGACCTGATGTCGCCATATCAAAAGGCACACCTAACACCACTACATCCGCACTTTCTGCCAATGGATCTTTCGCTAAAGGATTTTTCACTAACGGACGACGCATAAACGTCATCGCATTAGAATATAATGAGTAATCTTCTTTGGTGAATAAATCGTTAAAGGATGCCGACATTTAAAAACCCTCTAAATAAGTGTAACCCGCTAAACCTTGCTCTAACTCATCTAAAATACTTTGCTGCTCGTCAACCGATATACGCGATGATGCCAATGCACGGTAATTATCACGAATCGCTTCAACGTCGATGTGTACGTATTTCATCACATCTTCAACCGTATCACCTTCATTAATCGATTCTATTTCCCATCCACCCTGCTCATCCACATTAACCACAACGCTGTGCGTGTCGCCAAATAGGTTATGCATATCACCTAAAATCTCTTGATAAGCCCCCACTAAGAAAAAGCCCATTAAGTAAGGTTTATCAGCAGACCAAGCTGGTACCGGTAAGGTTGTTTCAATGCCTTGTCCATCAACATATTGGTCAATCACACCATCAGAATCACAGGTAATATCTAACAATACAGCGCGACGTTCGCCCGCATTCTGTAAATTAGACAGCGGTAAAATTGGGAAAACTTGATCAATTCCCCACGCATCTGGTACTGATTGGAATAGTGAAAAGTTAACAAAGAACTTATCCGCTAAACGCTCGTTTAAATCATCTAAGATAGGACGATGAAAACGGTTTTTTGTACTCATTTGCGCACTTAATTCATGGTAAATGCGTAATGCAACTTGCTCACCCCAAGCGCGTTCTTGCAAACTTAATACACCAGTCGCAAATTGATTATGTACTTCTACAATGTCGCTTTGTGTATCGTTGTAAATCTCAATTAACGCACGGTCATCACTGCCGCCAGATAATAAACTCCAGTTATTCCACATGTTTTGTAGTAATAACGAACCAGGCTCAACCGGTGCTTCAATTACTTCTGGTTTGTAAGTTTCTGCACCAATAACATTGGTGATTAACACCGCGTGATGCGCTGTTAATGAACGACCAGACTCAGAGATGATCGCAGGTTTAGGTTGATCATAAAGATTACAAATATCACTAATCGTGATCACAATATTACGTGCATATTCCGCTAAACTATAATTCATTGAATTATGAGATTGGCTACGTGTTCCATCGTAATCTACCGCTAAACCGCCGCCGACATCTAAATAATCTAATGGCACACCCATCGTACGTAATTCACAATAAAAACGTGCCGCTTCACTCACACCATTACGTACATCACGAATATTCGCCATTTGCGAACCTAGATGAAAGTGTACTAGCTGTAATGTATCTAATTGGTTTTCTGCTTTTAAACGTTCAACAACCGTTAATACTTGAGCAGCAGCAAGACCAAATTTAGACTTTTCACCACCACTTGATTGCCATTTACCTGCACCTTGAGAAGCTAAACGAATACGCAAGCCCATGCGCGGTTTAACGCCTAACGAACGAGCTTCTTCTAACACTAAATCAAGTTCAGATAATTTCTCCAATACGATCAGTACTTTATGTCCTAGTTTTTCACCAATTAATGCTAAACGAATATATTCTCTGTCTTTGTAACCATTACAAACAATCACTGAACTGGCTTTATGCGCCAACGCTAATACGGCTAATAATTCCGGTTTACTGCCCGCTTCAAGCCCAAGTTGCTTATGCTCTAATCCAGCTTGGCTTGCTAAAATTTCATCAACCACTTCTTTTTGTTGGTTAACTTTAATAGGGTAAACCAATAAGTAACGATTATCGTATTCAACTTCTTGAATTGCTTGGTTAAAAGCATCACAAATATTATGTACACGTTGGTGTAATATTTGTGGGAAACGCACTAATGCAGGCATGCTTAAATTACGCTCAGCCAATTGCGTTGCAATGTCACTTAATGCAAGTTGATGATCACTGCCACTGCGCGGTGAAACATACACCTCACCTTGGTCGTTGATCCCATAAAAACCTTGGCTCCAGTAACGAACATTGTATTCCGCTCGAATGCGTTCCATATCAGTTGAATGTTGCAAATTTAGATCTCTCAATAATAATGTAGGAATAATGGTGACTCAGTGAACTGAAATCACAGCTCGATGGCCGCCTTTTTATTTTTCTAATTAACAGGAATTAAATAGAATTAAATAGAATTAAAAACAATGGCTATCGCACAATTTATGGCGCGGATTATTGGGTAATAACGGCATCACGTCTAGATAATAATTTTGTGTTGTTCAACAAAAAAAATTGAACAGACAGCTAGTTCAACAATTTTTATTGATTGAAAATGCCAATATAGACTGAAAAACAAGCAACTTAGGGAAATAAAAGTAATTGATTTAAAAAGCGTTATACAAAATAAATACACAAAAATGACAAGTTAAGCTTACAAAAAAGTGATGCTAAATAGTGTGCAAAATAAGAAGAGAATGGGCAGGATATAAGCGCACAATAATAAAATTTATTTTGTGCGCTTATTGTGTGATTGTTGTGTGGTGATGGTTATGTGGCGATGGTTATGTGGTTCTAGATATTTGCTTGTATCTATCAAACAAGTTAAATGAACTACTTTATCTCTCAACAACTGGTTATTGAGAGAGTGTTTAACAAAGAAATCCGCGGAAATAACGGTGTTGTATCGCTTTGCTTATCCAGAACTGAGGTTACTTAAGCTTAGTCACCAGAATTTGTTCAACGCGAACACCTTCCAGATCCAACACCTCAAACTTGTAACCTTGGTGGGTAAAATGGTCGGTGCGTTTAGGTAAACGTTTCAGTGTATAAATCATAAAACCAGCAATCGTTTCATATTGAATACGATCAGGAAACTCTTCAATCGCCAGGCAACGCATCACTTCATTAATTGGTGTTAAGCCCTCAATCAACCAAGACGAATCATCCCTTTGTACTATTTGCTCTTCGTCTTGATGCGTGATCAATTCACCCATAAAGCTGCTCAACAGATCTTTTACCGTCACAATACCCACCACAGTGGCGTATTCATTAACAATCACCGCAAAAGGTTGAGTCGCCACTTTAAAGGCATTCAATGCTTCAGAAAGCGTCAATGTTTCAGGTAAGTAGAACAAATCTTTATCCACCTGTGTTGGGTGAATTTGTGCCAACTCCCCTTTTAACACTAGGCGTAAAATCTCTTTTGATTCAATACTGCCACGAATTTTATCCAAGCCACCATCACACACTAGAAAGTCATTATGAGGCTGTTCAATAATTTTCTTGCTGATTTCATCGCTACTATCATCTAAATCAAAAAAGATGATCTGGTCACGCGGAGTCATCACACTCCCGATGGTGCTAACTTCTAAATCAAACACGTTACCAATCAATTGATATTCTTGCTTTTGCAAACTGCCATCTTCCGCGCCCGCATCCATCATTGCGATAATATCTTCCGTTGTCACCAACTCCGTACGCTCGGTAGGAATACCAAACAAACGCAGCATAATATTAGTCAGGCCGTTAAACAAAAACACCGCCGGCATTAACAAAAAGGTTATCCAGCGCATCAAGGACACAATACGAATAGCCACCGCTTCCGGCATAATAATAGCCAACCGTTTAGGTAATAAATCAGCAAACAAAATAAACAAAGAAGTTAGGCAAATAAAAGAAAGGACAAAACTGACTTCACCCAATAACGGGCCTTGATAAAACAGACTGACCATCTTACGAATATAAGGGGTTAATGCTTGCTCACCAATAATACCGCCAAGAATAGAGATACCATTTAATGCAATTTGCATCATTGCAAAAAAGTTACCCGGTTGCTGTTGCAGCTCAATCACATCAAGTGCTTTAGCACTGCCTTCATCCGCCATCACACGTAGCTTAATCTTCCTAGCCGCCGCAACCGAAATCTCCGACATAGCAAATAAAGCACCTGCTAGTATTAATAAAACAATGCTCAACACATCACTCATCTTCCAACCCTTTCATCACACTATAGCCACCCAAATTGATGACTATTTAACACATTATCAATACGCCTTAAGCAACCAATACCGGCTTTATAGCGCTAAAATTAGCCGCATTATAGAGCGAGTTTCAAGTTCGACAATGGTTATTTTTTTAAATATGAAAAGCCACCAGCGTGATTGGGTTAAGCAATTGAATTTATGTGGAAAAGTGAGGAGTTATTTGGAATTATTTTTGATTGATGTGATAACGAATAATAGAACAACTTAAAATGAAACTATTAATAGTTTGTAAAGTATTAACTTAGCGCCTAGTTATCTACGACCGTTAGGAGATATTTTAAATCAATGGGTTAACGCCATATCAATTTGATGCTTTCTTCGGGCGCGTTGTATACTCTTAATCCTTAAGAGTATACATTATGAAACAATTGAATTGAGCTTGCCAGTCCCATTCACTCATAAAAACTCTAGCTATTCTCTCGGTTTCTTTAGACGATTGGCGACAACTACCACTTACATTAATATATTTTATTTATCAGGATATACATTGTGATGCCAGACCAAAAATGCATAAAAAATCCGCTTACTTACGCTATCTTTTTTGTTGCCTTTCTTATTTTGGGATTTGTTATTAGTGTCATTTTGGTTGATATTATTGTTGTTGATAGCTCTAAAGCTCAACTAACAAGACTTGAGCAAGAAAATATAAACTTAAAGACTGAACTTAAATTAACTATGACGGTTTCAAAATATCAAAATAATATTGATATAAAGCTCATTCGATTAGAAGAAGAAGCCCTAAATAGGAATAAGGAGGTAAGAACTCTTACTGAGCAATTAATAATAAATCAAAATTATAATAATAAATTACTTCAAAAATTTAAAGCTCTGGAACAAGAATCCTATAAACTCAAAAAAGAAAATGCCGATCTTATACAACAGCTTGAAATTGAAGGAACTAAAAAATGACCCTCATAGCAATAATACAAAAGTTATTATTAACGTTAGTGGCTGCTTTAGGGTTCGCAGTTAGTGTGTTTATCACTCTTGTTTTAACTGGAAAAATAGTAGCTTATCACTCGCCAGAATTTGGAAATTGGGCAATGTGGGTAGGAGCTCTAGCAACTGTATTCGCGGCTATTGGCACAGTAGGCACCCTTGCATTTATAATCTTAGATAATAAATATAAAGCTAAGCTTGCGCTATCTAAGGCTTCACTTGATGAGCAAAAAGAAATTATAAACGGACTGGTTTCTGTTCTCAAAGACAGACAATTGTCTACAGAGGAAAAATGGGTGGTAATTGAAAATACATATTATCGTCTAAACGCAAGCTACATAGGTATACTTGATGAAGTCCATATTAAACAGGCAAAAAGTAATTATCTAAGCGTAATCCCCTATTTAGAGTCTTTTTACTACAAGCTTGAACAACATGACTTCTTACCTCTTCCTAAAGGTTTGAAACTCCAATACCCACTTACAGCAAATAATTCTGATGTAACCATTGCAGCCGAAATTCTTGCAAGTAGTTGGATAAAATACGTAGCAGGAAAAACAAGTTTCTATGAAAAAAATAGGTTTGAGAATTATGAAGTTAGCTCAGCTTTAGAAAAGAATTTTGCTTTGATTTTAATAGCATTTCTATGCCATAAATCTCACAAGCCACTTGATATTGATAAACTTAATAAAAATTTTAAACAATTGTATAAACATAATTATTTAAAAAAATGGGATATATCATTAGAAATTAATCGAAAATATTCTGCATTATTTGCACATTTACTTTTATGCGAAACATACAGCGCCAAAAGGTATAACTATAATGGAAAAAAAACTATTCCAATACCTTCACTTCATGTTTATGCGCCTGAAAAAACTTGGGTAAAAATAGGGAGTTTACAGGTTACTTACCCCAATAAACTAAGCCATGTAAAGCAACCTCGGCAGAACATTACAAATTAAATTTTTTAACAAGGACAAAAACTGCTTTTTTTCACTCTTCAAATAAAACATACTCAACTTGGATCAGAAAAGGACTCGGTTAGCCTTTCCTTTGCTTACTTTCCTTTGGCCACTCAAAGGAAAGTAAAGTCGCCGCAAGGGCGAAACAACAAACAAAAAATAATAAAAATGACTGAATGAGCGCAGACGAACATCAACCCCATAGCTATATAACTACACAGTGACATGGTGTTTATTTAAAAGGAATATCTACATAATAAAATACTGCATAACTCAAAAAGCTAAACTACGCCGTCGATACTGGTACACCATCACTATATAAAAAAGACGGATCTGCAGCATCCGCCTGCACATTAATCGACAACATAGTTACTTGACCAACAATATTCGCAAATGACGCATCCGCTGCATCAAGGCCAATCCCCGCCCTAACCAACCCACTAATGGGCGCCATACGGGTTGCATCAAAAAGATACCAACGATCTTCCAAATAAACTTCAAAGAAACCATGAAAGTCAGGCGGCTTTAATCCAACCGCATAACCCGACACATAGCGTGCTGGGATCCCCAAAGCACGACATAGCGCAATACTCACATGTGCAAAATCACGACAAACACCCGCACGCTGAATGAGCACATCACAGGCACTTGTCGAACTATCTGTACTGCCCGCAACATAATCAATATGCGTATTGACCCAGTTACAAATTTCCTGAACGCGCGAGTAACCACTGGCTAACTGACCAAACTCTTTCCAAGCAAAGCGCCCTAATCGGTCTGATTCACAATAACGACTCGGGCTTAAAAAAGGCAGAACAGAAGCCGGTAGCCTTTTATGTTCTACTTCATTTAAATAAAATACGCGTTCTATTTCTGGTGATAATTCGACGCTGGCATTATATCGAATGCTAAGCTCACAGGGCTCTGTTGTTAAACGCAAGCCACGACAACCAAAATCATTAAGTTGAAACCATTCACTGTCGATGGAAGGAGAGATAATAAGATTTTCTTGTACTGTTGTTTGATGCACAGTATTCGCAGCTGCAATGTTAAAAACAAAGCTTGAGGGAGATTCAACGGTATAAATAAGCTCTGAAGATATATTGACTAAATACATAACATACAACCTCTAATGGATGTTCGCCATAACAACCAATAAATACAGATAAAGCACGCTGTATTATTGAATCTTTTATCTAAATAAACGAAATTCTCCTGTCTACATTAATTGATTTAACTCGCCGAGTATATGCACAATAAGTAATGAAAGCCTTTCATTTTTAATGAAAAAATAAAAACACCTCCTATAGGGTATGCGCCACACCTGAAAATAATTAAGCTTAATAAATAAGACACAAATTAAGATTAAAGCGATTAGAGTAGTTAAAGTAATTAAAATTAAACCAGTTAGACTTAAACCCATTAGAAACTAAAAGTGTTCTAAAAAATAACGTTTTTATTTTGTAAGTGCGCCTGTTTCTCCGTTTAAAACCTTATTCATTTAAGCAATTTAGGCAATATCCATCCCCGTTATATTTTCTTAAAAGCATGGCTTTTAACAAAACCAAACCAGAGATTTGAATAATTTCGTAATTTCCACCTTACTAGGGTATAAATAATGTGCTTTAAATAGGGCCAACCTTCGTGCATGAATATAAATAAAAAGAGAAAAACCCGACTGCTTACCTACATCATTCACGTATTTAAAGAGTAATATTTTCATCAAAAGACAAGGCTAAATCACTATATAAGAAACAAAGTATTAACCGGCAGATATCAGGTGTTTTTTTGTTAACAAGTCCTGTAACATCTCCAAAAATACCTCGTAGGAGTTACTTACATGCAAATTCATCAGAGCTCTTACTATGGTTTTACAGTAATTAACGATTTAATTTCGTATTAAGTCCTTACAACTTATTTGACACACTACAGTTTACTTTTATCAAAAATCTATTGTATTTAATGGGTTTTAATATCAACCAAGTTTTAATATCAACCAAGGTTAAATTTAATGCGTAAAAATCTGCCCGTTATCGATCAACGAAAAACATTCTCTCCAGATTCCAAGTTAATTTCAGTAACAAATAACGATGGCAATATAACTTATTGTAACGATGCTTTTGTTGAAATAAGTGGTTTTTCGCGTGATGAGTTAATTGGCCAACCGCATAATCTAGTCAGACACCCTGATATGCCACCAGCAGTATTTGAAGTAATGTGGGAGCACCTAAAGCAAGGTAAACCTTGGATGGGTTTGGTTAAAAACCGCTGCAAAGATGGGCAATATTATTGGGTTGATGCCTATGTCACACCCGTGACTGAAAATGGTGTAATTATTGGCTATGAGTCTGTTCGGTCATGCCCTAAACAGGAGAATGTAGAAAGAGCAGAAAAGCTTTATAAACGAGTAACTGCAGGAAAGGGACTGAAGAAACCTGCGCCTGTTTCAGCGCCAACTATATTTACAAGTGTCATGTTGATTTTGTCTATTGTTAGTTATATAGCAGGGTCAATACCCGTTGCATTTAACCTTCTTGTTTGTTCAACTATTTTATATGGCATTTGGGTTAGCGCGGTAAAAAAGCGCATTATCACTAATTTTTCTCAATGTACAAAACATAACTTCTCACACGAACAAGCAGTGCAATCCTATACAAACAACACTGGTATGTTGGGTAGTTTAGAAGTGGCAATTCTTAGTCAAAAGGCTCATTTAACAACTATTATTAGTCGTATTGAAGATGCGGCAAAAAAAGTGTCTGCAAGCTCTCATCAATCATCGACACTTGTGCAAAACTCTAAAAATAGCCTGGAGCAACAACAGTCAGAAACCACGCAAGTTGCAACTGCAATGAATGAAATAACATCAACAATTGCAGAGGTCTCTGAACGAGTTAACGATACGGCAAAATATACTGAAACTGCATTTGGACTTGCTATAGAGGGTAAAAAACTATCTGAAGTTACCAGTAATTCAATCAATGAACTTCGAGAAACGGTGCAAACCATTAGTCAATCGGTTATTAGCGTATCAGAACAAGCAAAATTAATTGCTACAGCGACGAATATGATTGAGAAAATTGCAAAACAGACCAATTTACTTGCATTAAATGCCGCGATTGAAGCCGCTCGAGCAGGCGAACAAGGCAGAGGTTTTGCGGTTGTTGCCGATGAAGTGAGAAACCTTGCGAAGAATACACAAGATTCAACCAGTGAGATTTATAATATCGTTGAATTATTAACCCAAAAAACAGACGATGCCGTCGCTCACGTACAAAAAGGCACCATTGAAGCCAATAACGGTTTAGAAAGGGTATTAGAGAGTGGGGAAATGCTTAATGGTATTGTTGACTCTGTTGGTAAAATTTCAGATATGTCTATCCAAATCGCCGCAGCTGTTGAACAGCAAACTCACGTATCTGAAGATATTAATCGCCAAGTAGTCAGTATTTCAGACTTAACCGATGACAATGTAACTATTACAAGCGATGCAGCCTCTTCTATTAATGACCTGAGTAAAACGGCTGACGATCTTCATGAGCTAGTGATCCGCTTTAAATAACTTCCAGTCATTGAATAAGCAGGTAATAAAAAAGTATCAATGGATGGGGTCAGTATTGCCTTCCCCATTGATTTAAATCATCTTCAGTCATATATTTAATTTCAGCAAAATTTGCAAAATTAACAGTTAATAATAGGTAGGAATTTGAATACGTCAATTGTGTTATAATAGCTTTATTGATCTAAGACAATTTGATCTACGTTTAGATTAGAATCTTATAATTGGGATAGGTTACTTTTAAGTGACTAATGAGAGTGTAGAGCTAACCGAAGAAGCATTGCCTTTTGCCCCATGACCTAAAATCACTTCGAATAAGACCATGCTCAACATAGTTACATCCAGCCACGTTAAGCCTTAGCAAATCATCAATTGCTTTTAGCAAAGCGAAACAGGATAAAATACTACTAACGAACATGAAAATACCATGATCAGCACAAACGTATAGTATTGATATCAGTACGATGCCAGCACTGGGTTTTGATATGGAATAAAAAAGTGATTTATTTGCAAAGCCAAACAGAGTGTTTGGCTTAGATTTGGACTGAAATTATAATTCTATACATTGTTCAGACGATGACGATTTACCAATACTGTTTGATGCACTAACACGATAGCAGTAAGTTTCACCTACTTGAACACCTTCGTCATTATATGATGTTGTATTTTCAGCAACATAATACGTAGTTCCATAATCAACATTAGATTGAATACGGCGCTCGATAATAAATTCTACTTCATTATCAGAATTATCACCCCAAGTGATATATAAATCGACTTCACTCGCTTGTTCTGACTCAGGAGTGCTGAGTAAATCATCGGTATTTGAAGACGTATCCGTTTGTTGTGTGCTTTCTTCTTCAAGAATAGATTCATTAACAATCGCTCCATTATCAATCGACTCACTAAGAATAGGAGTCTCACTTCTTGAGTCCTCAACTAGAGTGTTCTCTGAAGTAGAGTCTTCTACTGCATCATCTTCTGTGGCGATTATTGTATCTAATGACTCTTTAGCAGCAGATTCTTCACTTGAATCAGCTTGTTCTGATACTTTAGCTGACTCTGAACTTGATGAGCCAGATGAACCACAACCCATTAATAAAACAGGACAAAGACATAACATCGCTTTAAATAGCGTGGTTTTTAAAATCATCATTTTTGTCTCCAACAAAAGTGATGA
This sequence comes from Vibrio sp. 1-Bac 57, assembly GCF_037546855.1. Classification (NCBI taxonomy): domain Bacteria; kingdom Pseudomonadati; phylum Pseudomonadota; class Gammaproteobacteria; order Vibrionales; family Vibrionaceae; genus Vibrio; species Vibrio sp. 1-Bac 57. The sequence continues at coordinate 203,786 of NZ_JALAAC010000006.1, forward strand.
TTCAGAAATTTTTATATATAACAGAAGAAAAAAATAAAGAGGATAAATGAGAAGTATCATCGCCTCGGTAACTCCGCTACCGTAGACAATAAATTGTCAATAGGCCGGTGGTTTTGCGTATTAAGGTTTCCCTTAAGTTGCCTTTTTCTAGCTAATAATATTGTAATTACTGAATCAGATGCATTAGCGCAATAGATTATTATTTATGATATTAATTTATCGAATTGATAAAAATTAAATTAGACAATTATTTATAGCACGCTTAAATTTTAATACAAATTCGAAACATCCTTTATAAAGCAATAAAATGTAAATATCATTATTTATCAACACATTAAAATTAATTATTAATAAATCAAAAAAATATAACACTTATCTGTAGCAGTCTATTGTTTCAAATAATCGCAATCTAATTACTCTTTGGATTCGCGTAATAAGGACCAAGTTATTTTTTGAACGTCAGGAAAAATGGATAAAAGGGAAATGTTAATTTTGGTAACAAATTACCTTGGTTACGTAATCTATTAAATGGTCCATTACGTGTTCTATTAAGTAGCTCAATAATGAAGCAGCCCTTTACATAAAAAATAACGAAACAGCATTTAACAGGTATAAATAGATAATGCGTTAAATTGGTGTGTTACAAGCCTTACAATGATTGGCGCCTATTGTATTCTTGGGGTGTACAACCAAACTGTATTTTGAACGCTTGGATAAAACTGCTGACACTTTTATACCCTAATTCATAGGCTACGGCCGTTGAACTTTCACCTTCAGATAATTGCACCAATGCATTCATTAATCGAAACCGGCTTCGCCATTGACGAAAGGTCATACCAGTTTCAGTTTTAAAGAGTCGTTCAATGGTTCTTACACTTGCGCCAGCTAACCTAGATAATTCTACTAATGAGAGCGACTGCTTAGGGTGCAGCACAATATAGCTAACTAGACGTTGTAACCTTGGATCATGTCCTGAATGTATACACGCGTTAACCGCGGGCAAGATTTCTAATTCATCGATTGCTACTAAACCCAATCGTTGTTTACGTATTTCAGATAATGTTTGCTTGGTATCAGTTAAACGCAATATTATTTGTTGTAATAGCGGACTAATAGCGACCATCACTATCGTTTGTTCTTTCTTCCGTACTTTATAACTGGGGTCGATACATACCCGTTATCATTCAAGATGCAAAAATCAGCAAGACGTGAGGTGAACAGGTTCTAGGCATAAAGTTGAAGATATAATGAGTTAAATCGAAACTTTATAACAACGAAGATGGTTATCTCACGGCATGCCCTGTGGGTCGCTAACTCGAAAACCAATACTGCGTTGTAACATTCGATAAGGATTAACCATTGTCGTCATGTTACGCCTTGTCTTGATGTCCGAGTTAGCGACTGAATAATGCATATTGAGTGGTAACGGGTATTAATTACGAATACGTGTATTGGTTTCGCTACTAACTTGATGGGTAATATCACCAGGGATCCACATTGCATGTGAAGAAGGAACAACCCAAACGTTTTCTTCTCCTGTCACTCGCAATACACCTTTCTCAGCCCATAATAATTGACCTCGAGGATGAGCATGGGACATGATGTTAGCTTCTGCCGGCATACTCCTTTGATGGGTAAGTAGAGGTTTGGTCGAGTCTACAATAAAGGCGACATTGCTCGGAGGTAACATTGTCGCATTAGCGATATCTTTTGTCATAATAACCACTTAAAACGCCAACAAAGGTCAGATATCATAGACGCATCAACGTCTTCGTTGCAACATTTTTCAACACAACAAGGATCACTGTCGTGGCGCCTACACTTAATTTTAAAAGCATAGCTGCATTTACGGCTATTGCTGCCGCTCTCTATATGATGGCGTTTCCATTAGCAAACTATCCCGTTTCATTTTCATATAGCGCTGCAGTTATACTAATAACTCTGACCTGTTGGAGTGCTTCATTGCTCCCCCCTTTCTTAACTGGATTAATGTTTTTTGCTTTATCAGTGATATTGCAATTAATCGAACCTAGTGCTTTATTTTCAGGATTCTCATCCACCGCTGTTTGGCTTATTATTTCAGGGTTTATTATTGGCTCAGCTATTTCCACCTCAGCTTTAGATAAAAAATGTGCATCATTCATCGCACCACATTTAACACTTAGCTATCCACGACTTATCTCAGGGTTAGTGTTTAGTGCCATTATTTTAGGGTTTATTATGCCCTCTTCAGTTGGTCGCGCCGTGGTATTAATTCCAGTGGGGATGGCGCTTGCTGAGCATGTGGGCTTTGCTCAAGGAAGTAATGGCCGTAAAGGTGTGGCAACGGCGTTAGCAATTTCATGCAACATGCCTAGTTTTGCGGTACTACCAGCAAATATTCCTAATATGATTTTAGTCGGATCCAGTGAAACACTGTTTAATGTACACTTTGGTTATATGGAATATTTACTATTACATTTTCCAATACTAGGAATTGTTAAATCACTCTTAATTATATACTTAGTATTGAAGTTGTTTCCTGCGTCAATTGTCGACAAACCTACTAAGAGCCTGCATGCTCAGGATACAAATGAACCGAGTGACCATATACATATCAATAAATTACAAAGAAAAGTTGTCATTATTCTCGGACTCACCTTACTGTTTTGGATCACTGACTCAATACATGGTGTGAACCCAGCTTGGGTCGGTCTTGTTGCGACTATCGTTTTATTATTACCACGATGGGGTGTACTTGAAACAAAGAAATTTAACAGTTCAGTTGATTTTGGTACCGTCGTATTTGTTGCTGCAGCACTCGGCTTAGGTACATTGGTTAATGTTTCAGGTGTAGGTGCGTTTATGGGAGAAGCATTTACTCATTTATTACCGAGCGCATCGGAAAACGGCTTTTTTAGTTTTATGTCGCTTT